>CALWGP010000070.1 GCA_944380095.1 uncultured Lachnospiraceae bacterium
TATATTCTCGTCTGTACAATCCGGGTTCTAGGGAAATGTTTTCCAAAAGGAAATTATTCCTATAGACAAAATTATATCCATTATATCTCATAAAGCTTAAAGGATGTCCTTCGCCCAAAATCGGCCAGTCACTTCAGAAACCGGATCATATACATACAAAAACCCTGGTTTTTCTCCTAAACCAAGGTTTTTATATGCGTACGATTATTATTTTTTTCTTCAAAATTTTATTTCACTCCTTATTCTTCTGGCCGTCTTATTATCATCTGTTCTTTCCCGGTATTTGAGATATCTGGAGAAGAAGAAATATATCACTATCCCAACTACTACAATCTGCACTTCGATTGGCAAGCCATTTGCCAATACTGCATTCAGAAGATTAGAGAGGATTCATCGCGTCACCTCCATTCATATCCGTTCCTGCTATCGGCGCAGCGATATGCGCATATTTCGATAAAGTAGAATCTGATATAGAATGGTAAAGCTAGGAGCCGCTTATTTGCGGCTCCTGCTCTGTTCATTGTAAAGCTATCTCCTCCAGTCCTTCCGGCGTCAGCGCAAGAACGGTGTCGCACACTTCTTCCATGTATTTGCGGTCGTGGGAGACGCTTAGGATTGCTCCCCCGTATCCTTTCAGCATATTCCGGATCACGGGGCCGGACAGCGGGGAGAAGTTGCGGGTCGGCTCATCCAGGATGAGGACGTCCGCGCCGGACATGCTCATTTCCAGAAGCAGCACTTTCGCCTTCTGTCCCCCGGACAGTTCCCGGATGGGGTGGTCCATTTCATCGGCGGTAAATTTCAGGGAACCAAGCCAGGTCCGGATCCGGGTGCGTTCTTCCTTCTCTCCCGTCCGGTCCAGATAATCCACCGGGGTTTCGTCCCGGTCCAGCAGTTCCTCATAATTTTGCGGCATATAAGCCGCGCGGATATCGGTGCGCGCCAGCAGTTCCCCTGCGATTTTGCGCAGCAGGGTGGTTTTTCCGGCCCCGTTTTTCCCCACCAGGCAGACCTTCTGTCCGCCCCGGATCCGCAGGAAAATATTGCGGGCCAGGATGCGTCCTTCTTCCCCCGGGGCCTGCAGCCGGTCCAAGGAAAATTCCAGCACGGTTTTCCCCGCCGGCATTTTTACCCCGTCCCCCAGTTTGAAAAAAATGGCTTCCTCCGTTTCCGGCATTTCCGTCATCTCTCCCCGTTCCCGCTCGTAGCGGTGCTCCAGGGATTTGACGGCCTTCATCTTCTTTTTCAGCAGATAGCCGCCGTGGGGATCCTGGCGGGATACGTTCCTTAAATCGCTTTCCACCTGCTGCTGCAGTTTTTGAAACTTCTCCCGCCTCTTTTTTTCCTCCCTGCGTTCGTTTTGGGCCTGCCGCTTCTGACTGTCCATATTTTCTTCCCGGCGCTGCACATATTCCCGGTAGGAAAGATGGACGACGCTGCAGCGGCACAGGGTTTTTCGCCTGATCCGCTCCATGTGGATCACCATATTGGCCGCAGCCTCGATGAGCGTCTCGTCGTGGGAAATGAACAAAACGGGGCCTTCCCAGTCCAGAATCAGCTTCTCCAGCCATTGCAGGGTTTCGATGTCAATATCATTGGACGGTTCATCCAGCAAAAGGGCCGTGGGCCGTTCCAGCAAAAGGGCCGCCATCTGCGCTTTCACCTTTTCCCCGCCGGACAGGCTCCCCATCTGCTGTTGTCCGTAAAAAAAATCCCTTTCCAGCCCCAGCTGTCCGGCCAATGCGGCCAGTTCTTTCGGCGTCTGTTCCCAGAACCCCGGACAGCCGTCAAAATATTCATACACGGTTTTTGCCCGGTCTTCCTCCGGCAGTTCCTGGGGAAGATAGCCCAGTCTCTCCCCCGCAAAGATCCGTTCTCCCTGCGCCTGCGCATACGCTTCGACCAGCCTGGGATCGTAAAGCCATTTTAACAGCGTGCTCTTGCCGTTTCCCTCTTCCCCGATGATCACGCCTTTGTCCCCCGAGTTGAGACAGAACCGGACGTCCTTTACGATTTCCTTCAGATCTTTCTTATGGACGATGGTAATATTTTTCCCCTGTATCATTGCAGTTCCTCCCTCCCGGACGCCCGCCCACGCAAAAAAAGAACCCGTCTTCGGTTTTCGTCCGAAAACAGATTCTACCATTCCGCAAAAAGAAAGGCGTCAGGAAACCGCGCCGGCACAGGGGACATCCCCTTTGCCGCTTTCCCGGGCAGCGCTTTTTGTCCGCAGGGACTTTGGGAACAGTTCCTCCTCCGATCCGGCACGAAAACGAAGTCTGCAGACAGGCGTCCGCAAAACGTAAAACACAGCCTTTCGTTTCCTTCCAAATCAGATTATCTGAACATTTCCCCACCCAACGCGGCAATGCGCGCCTTTCTCTTTTCTTTCCTGCTCACTATAGCATAAGACCGTCCCGGCCGCAATCCGTTTTTAGAAATTTTCCCTCCGGGCCGGCCGTTTTCTTTACAGGCAGCTTTCCGGGCGGTTTCGCACCAGGAACAGAAGGCTTCCAAGATAGCCCACCATCAGCGCGGACAGGGAAGCCACCGCGATTTCATCCACCCAGGGCCCCAAAAGCTTTTGCAGGACCTTTCCCGCCAGAAATCCCGCCAAAAACCACAGTCCTGTCCCTCCCAGGATCACCGCGTGGGGCGGGCATGAAATCAAGATGCGATACAGGATATTTTTCTTTCCCATTTTCCTTCTCCTTTGCCGATCTGCAGCCAAAACCTGTTCTGTAACCAGCATAGAAGGAAACGCGGTGTCCTGCCATCTTCCTCCGGCAAACACCGCGTAAAATCATTGTAAAGCGTTCTTCTTTTCCCGCTGCATCCGGGCGTTCCTCCGGTTTACCCCGTAACCCAAAAGCTTGTAAACGGTCGCCACGCTGGGCACGCCAAGAAGCATGCCGGGGATGCCCAAAAGCCCGCCGCCGATGGTGACTGCGGCCAGCACCCACATACCGGGCAGGCCGATGGAGCTGCCCACCACTTTGGGATAGATCAGGTTGCCTTCCAGCTGCTGGAGAACCACGATGAATACCAAAAACAACAGGGCTTTTAAGGGATCCTGGGTCAGGATCATAAAAGCGCCCACCGACGCCCCCAGATAGGCGCCTACGATGGGGATCAGGGCGGTAGCCCCGATAAAAGCGCCGATCATGGGCGCATAGGGGAAACGGAAAAGCAGCATTCCCAGGGTGCACAGGCTGCCCAAAATCACCGCTTCCGTCACCTGCCCTACAATAAAACTGGAGAAGGTCCGGTCCGCCGTCACCAGGACCCGTTTGCCCCGCTCGATCCAGGAAGGACGGACGAAGGCGCGGACCGTGCGTTTAAACTGATCCGCCAGCTTTTCCTTGCTGGCCAGAATATAGATGGCAAAAATCAGGGCGATCACGGAGTTGACCACCGCGCCTACCAGGCTGCCCACCAGCGTCACCGTAGAGTTCAGAAAGCCGCCGATCCCGGCCTTGAGATAGTTGATCACGCTGTCTCCCAGGCTGTTCCAGTCCACGTTCAGAGTCTGCAGGTTTTCCAGGGCCTGGGCGGTCTGGGGAAATTCGTCCAAATTCTCCGCCAGCCAGTCCACCGCAGTCCTGAACGCTACCGGGATGGACTGCCCGATGATGGTAAAGGCCTTGATCAATTCCGGCACCACCAGCATAAGGATCAGGTAAATCACCGCCGCAATGAGCACCAGGGAAAGGACGATACAGACCGGTCGCCGGGTTTTTTTTACCCAAACGGACCGGGAATTCGGAAAATAAAGTTTTTCCAGCCTGCGCATCACGATATTGAGCACATAGGCCACGGCGCAGCCGGCCACCAGCGGGGACGCGATGCCCCACAGGTTGCCCGCTCCTCCCAAAAGCACGTTGAAATACCGGATTACCAGTACCAGGAAGGCCGCCAGCAGAAAATATTTTATAATCCTGGGATCCATTTTTCTTTTTTCCATGTTTTCCTCCATACCGAAGCGTTTTACACCAAGGCACGCGCTCCGGACCTTTCGTCCGGCCCGTTTCCCGGCCGGTTCTCAATCATCCTGCGGATCTCCTGCATCCGGTGGTCCACATGGCAGATGGTGTCCGCGCAGATTTTCAGCTCCGACGCAATCCGGTCCGCATTTTCAATATCCTGTTTATATTTCAGCTTATGCTCCAGGCTCGCCCAGAAATCCATGGCAATGGTGCGAAACTGCACTTCGGCCTTCACATGCTTCTTTTTCTCCGAAAGGAAAATGGGGATTTCCAGGATCAGGTGCAGGCTGCGGTACCCGTTGGGCTTGGGATTGCGGATGTAATCCTTTACCTCCAGGACCAGGATATCGTCCTGCTGGGACAGCTGCCTGGCCAGCGTATAAATATCCTCCGGGAAAGAGCAGATCACCCTGACGCCCGCGATATCCGCCATATTCTTCTCAATGCTCTCCGGCGTCAGCTCCCAGCCCTTTCGCTGCACTTTCTCCACAATGCTGTGGGGCGTTTTCAGCCTGGTTTTGATCGTTTCGATGGGATTACGGTTATGCTGGAGGGAAAATTCCGTGTCCAGCACCCGGAATTTCGTTTCCAGTTCCAGAATGGCGCAGCGGTATTCCATCAAAAGCCGCCGGTATCTGCCGTCCTCAAAAAAAATCTCTTCGGGATATTCTTTTTCCCGGATTCCGTTTTCTGTATTCTCCGCCATAGCAGGCCTTATCTCTCCTTTATTTATTGCCGCAGGCCAAAACCGGGCCGCAGCTTTCACTCTTCTTAAGTGTAAGCCACAGCCCGGTTTCCGGCAAGGCATTTGCCTGATATTTCATAAATTTTAGAAAAAGTTCAGCAACCGCCCTAGCCGATCACTTCAAACCGTTCTTCCCGGCACAATGGGCAGTCCTCTTCCTGCGTCTGCTCAATGGAAATCCTCCCGGCGGACCCTAAGCGCACCAGGAGAAGGTCCACCATTTCCGCTTTTCCCTGGACTTCCATTTCCACGCGGCCGTCCGGCAGGTTTAAAACCCAGCCGGTCAGTCCGAGACGGGAAGAAAGGGCGAAGGCCGTATATCGGAAGCCCACTTCCTGCACGCGGCCGGAAAAATAGTAATGCCGGCGCACATATCCCTGCTCTTGCAGGGGACGCGCCTCTTCCTGCGAAAGCTCCTCCCGCCCGTTTGGACGCCCTTCCCCCATGGCGGCAGACAGCAGCCGTTTCCAGAATCCCGCTGCCATAGAATCCTCCCGTCCTTTTCAAAACCGTTACAGTTTCAGCCCTTTGAGCAAATCGCCCAGGGAAGTGCCGATGGATTCCCGGGAACTGTACTGCGCCGCCTGCTTTTCTTCCCCCTCGTCGGGGCGCGCAGATTCCTGCGCCGCCTTCATGCTCAGGCTGATCTTATTATTATTGGTATTGAGGATTTTTACCTTTACCGTATCGCCTACATTTAATACCTCGGAAGGCTTTTTAATCCGTTTCTGGCTGATCTGGGAAATGTGCACAAGTCCGCTTAAGCCGTCGCCCAGATCCACAAACGCGCCGTAAGGCATCAGGCTCTCCACCCGTCCTTCCACCACGGTGCCGGGAACGAGCATGGCGATCCTGTGATTGAGCTCCTCTTCCTGCTTTTCCTTCAGAATCTCCCTGGCGGAAAGAACCAGTTTCTTTTTGGGTTTTTCCACAGTGATCACCCGCACCTGGAGGGTTTTCCCCACAAAGGTCTCCAGGTCTTCCACATAGCTTAAGGAAAGGCGGGATGCGGGAATGAAGCCGCGGATGCCGTCCACATAGGCCACCACGCCTTTGTTTACCGCCTCGCTCACCTTCACGGTCAGCACGGTGCCCTCTTCCAGGTCCTTCTGCAGTTTATCCCATCCCTTTACTTCCGCCGCTTCCACGCGGGAAAGCAGGATATTGCCTGCGCCGTCGTCGGTCTTTACCACGGTGCCTTCCACCGTATCGCCCACATGCACGTCATTTAGGATGGAAAAGGACGGATCTTTGCTGTAGTCTTCCGCTTTGATCACGCCCGGGGCATAGTAGCCCAGATCCAGCGTCACCCCCGTTTCATTGACGTCGATCACGCTGCCGGAAATGATATCCCCTTCCCGGATGGTACGAAAAGACGCTTCCAGTTCTTTGCTGTAATCTTCCATCGTCTCCTTTGCGCCGCCTTCTTCCACGTCCGCAATCCCCGTTTTGATTTCTTCCATAATAACCTCCTCCTTGGCCTTTCGCCCTGCATTCGGCAGTTTTTCTGCCGCTGGATTCATTCTATCACGGTTTGCGCACAAATGCCAGTTCAAACAGGAAGCAAACCATGTTGTCATCCCCTTTCCGGACTGCTATAATAGGGTTCATCTCTGATCGAAAGGAAGTGACTTTCATGGAGTTACTGCAAATTTACCACCCGCAGATCCCCGACTTTCTGGCCAGGCTGGCCGATACAAAAGAAATGCTCCGCCTAAAAGGCGTGGGCATGGACTGCGGCTGCGAATATACCAACTATCCCGCCTACCGGGGCTGCCCGCCTGCTTCCCGCTATGAGCACAGCCTGGGCGTGGCCCTGATTATCTGGCATTTTACCCGCAGCATGGAGCAGTCCATCGCCGGGCTGTTCCACGATATCAGCACCCCGGTCTTTTCCCATACCGTGGACTTTCTCAACCGGGACTATATGCAGCAGGAATCCACCGAAGCCGGCACGGAGGATATCATCCGCCGTTCCGCCCAAATCGGCGCCCTGCTGTGCGAATACGGCGTGGACCCGGAAGATGTCCGGGATTACCACCGTTATCCCATTGCGGACAACGATTCCCCCCGCCTGTCTGCGGACCGGCTGGAGTATACGCTGCGCAACTTCCTGCGCTATGAACGCAAAACGCCGGAAGATATCCGGCGTTTTTACGAAGATCTCACCGTCTGCAAAAATGAAGACGGTCAGGAAGAACTGATGTTTCTGCACCCCGGAATCGGGGTGGAGTTCACACGGCTGGCCCTCAATTCTTCCCGCCTGTATGTTTCCGACTCCGACCGGTATTCCATGCAGTACCTGGCAAAGCTGCTTGGGGACGCCCTTTTTGCGCACGTCCTGACCCGGGAAGATCTGCACACCACGGAACCGGCCGTCATCGGCAGGCTTTTGTCCCGGCCCGAAACGGCGGCCGCCTGGAACCGGTTTTGCCGGCTGTCCAAAATCCGCAGCCGCAAAGACCTTCCAAACGAGCCCGGCTGGTTTCGGATCCCCGCCAAAAAGCGGTATGTGGATCCCATGGTCTGCAAAAAGGGCAGGGCCTCCGCCTTATCGGACTCCCTGGCAAAAGAGATCCGGGACTTTATGGCAATTGATTACGACTGCTGGATTTTGGGGGAATGAACGAAGGCTGCGGGATTTTTCCTTTTCTCCCCGCAGCCTTCGTTTTGGTCACTTCGTAAACACGTATTCCCGCAGCCTCTCAAAGGCTTCCTGCACCCGGGAAAGGGGCAGGGCCAGATTCATGCGGATGGCATAGGGGCATCCGAAGGGCCTGCCGTCCTGCCAGATCACGCCCACGCGGATTCCCTGCCGGATCAGCTCTTCCATGGAAATCCCTTTCTTTTTGCACCACTCCTCACAGTCCAGATAGAGCATATAGGTGCCTTCCGGCTTCGCCAGGCTCACTCCCCGGAAATGTTCCCGGATGAAGTCGCAGGCAAAGTCCACGTTTTGGGTCAGTACTTCCCGCAGCTCATCCACCCATTCATAGCCTTCTTCCCGGTAAGCGCCGATCAGGGCGTGCATGGACAGCACGTTCATGCTGTTGTAGTGGGAAAGGGCGGCTTGTTTGCGCACCCGGTCCCGCAGCCAGGGATTGTAAATGATATGGTAGGAACCGATGAGCCCCGCCAGGTTGAAGGTTTTGGAAGGCGCGTAAACGGCGATGGTCCTCTGCCGGGCATCCTTTGAAACGCTCTGGGTGGGGATGTGGCAGTGTCCTTCTAAGACCAGGTCGGACCAGATCTCGTCCGAAATCACGATGCATTGGTTTTGGCGGTACACTTCCATGGCCGCTTCGATTTCTTCCCGCTGCCAGACCCGTCCGCAGGGATTGTGGGGCGAGCAAAAGATCGCCAGATGAATATGGTTTTCCTTCAGCTTACGGTCCATGTCCTCATAGTCCATCCGCCAGACCCCTGCTTCGTCCTGCTTTAAGGGGCTATGTATGATTTTCCTGCCGTTTTCTTCCAGCACATGGGTGAAGCCGATGTAGGTAGGGGAATGTACCAGGATCGCTTCCCCCGGCGCGCTAAACGCCTGCAGGGCCGAAGAAACGCAGCCCAGTACGCCGTTTTCATAGCCGATGGCCTCTTTCGTCAGGCCCGTTACCCCGTTTCTTCTTTCCTGCCAGCGGATGATGCTGTCAAAATATTCTTCCGAAGGGTTAAAATAACCGAAGGCCGGGTGCGCCGCCCTTTCCCGGATGCTTTCCTGGATGGTGGGCACCACCGGGAAATTCATGTCCGCTACCCACATGGGGATGCGGTCAAAGCCGTTTTCCACCTCTGCGCCCGGGAAGGGGATCACGTCCACCGCAATGGCGTCCTTCCCCTTCCTGTCCATCATGCTTGTAAAGTCGTATTTCATCTGTGCTTTTGGTCCTTTAATAGTTCTCGGCCTTTACCTGGAAATATGCCTGCGGATGCGCGCATACCGGGCAGACTTCCGGGGCCTGTTTGCCGATTACGATGTGGCCGCAGTTGGAGCACTGCCATACGGTATCCCCTTCTTTGGAAAATACCAGCCCGTTCTCCACGTTCGCCAGAAGTTTCAGGTATCTTTGCTCATGCTCTTTCTCGATCTCGCCCACCATCTCGAACAGGTCCGCAATATGGTCAAAGCCCTCTGCCCGGGCCTCCTTGGCGAAAGTGGCATACATATCGGTCCACTCGTAATTCTCGCCTTCCGCAGCAGCCTTTAAGTTCTCTGCGGTGCTGCCGATCCCGTCCAGCAGCTTGAACCAGATCTTGGCATGTTCTTTTTCGTTGTTGGCAGTCTCTTCAAAGAGGTTGGCGATCTGAACATATCCTTCCTTTTTCGCCTTGGAGGCAAAGTAAGTGTATTTGTTTCTCGCCTGGGATTCTCCCGCAAATGCAGCCAGCAGGTTCGCTTCCGTTTTACTTCCTTTTAATTCCATCGTTTTCCCTCTTTCTTTCTGATATTTCGGCACAATTACAGTATTGCCCCGATAAGTAAAGAATATTCCTTTTTCTGGCAGCCGTCAATTCTTTTCGCTTTCCCGGATGACCATTTTGTAAAAGTCCACGCCCAGGGGAAGGGCGCCCTGACAGATGTTTTCATTCAGGCCATGGATGCTTTCGTACTGCTGTCCGTTGATGTAAAGGGGGGCGAAGCGCAGGCAGTTGTCGCTTAAATCCCTGTAATATTTCGCGTCCGTGCCCCCGGTCATTACATAGGGGCAGATGCCTACGCCGGGATAAATCTGCGCCGCCACTTTTTCGATCAGGCAAAACGGTGCCCCCTTATAGTCCACCACCGGGCAGGGGTCGTCTTTGTAAATGACCTCCGTTTCCAGATCGAACTTCGCAGCTTCCCCGGAGATAAGGGCAATGCTTTCCTCCGTGGGCTGGTGATGGATAAAGCGCATGTTGGCCGTCACCCAGGCTTCCTGGGGCAGTACGTTTAAGCCGTCCGCCCCCTTTGCCATGGTAAAGGCCAGGGTGGTGTGCAGCATGGCCCCGGCCGCGGAGCTGATGGAGGGCAGCAATTTTGTCAGCAGGGGCTCAAACAGCCACATGTTGGCAAAGACCACCTTCATCCCAAAGTTCATGTTGGGCGTCATCCGGGCGAACATCTCCCGGATGGTGGGGTTAAACCGGCTGGTAAAGGGGCTTTTTTTCTCCATGGCGGCCATGAATTTGCCCAGCCGCACCAGGGGGGTATTTTTCCCGGGCGCGCTGGCGTGTCCGCCCTTGCCTTTTGCCGTAAAGCGCACGTCCCCGTAGCCTTTTTCCAGCACGCCCACCATCCCGTAAATGCCTTTGACGCCGGCTACGGGCTCTTCGATGACCATGCCTCCTTCATCCAGCAAAAATTCCAGCTTCACGCCCTTCTTTTTCAGATATTCCGCCGTCAGGGGCGCGCCTTCCCCGCTCCACTCCTCCGTGCAGCTGCTGGCAATGTACACGTCCCGTCCCGGCACATGGCCGTCCCGGATCAGTTCTTCCACCGCGGTGAGGATACAAAACAAGCTGGCCTTGGTGTCCACGGTCCCGCGGCCCCAGACCCGGCCTTCTTCGTCGATTTCTCCGCCAAAAGGCGCGTGTTCCCAGTTTCCGTTGGCTTCCACCACGTCGTGGTGGCTCATCAGCAGGATGGGATTTCCGTTTCCTTTGCCTTTCCAGCAAAAAAGAAGGCTTCCGTTGAATACGTGCTTTTCGCAGGTCTTATGAAGGAGGGGGAACATCTCCTCCAGCTTTTTGTGGAAGTCCAGAAATTTCTGCCGGTCCGGTTCAAACCGGTTGGATACCGTTTCCATCTGTACCAGTTGGGACAGCTGCCTGCCGTATGCTTTTGCCCTTGGACTGTCGTCCAGCTTCACCTGCGCCGTTTTTGCCGCCGTGGGCTTTAAGGTCACGGCCCGCAGCAAAATTACCAGAATCAGGACCGCCAGAAGGGCCGGGATAATCCATAATACCGTCATTTGCTTTCCTCCTCACAGTTTTCCTTTGCGAAACAAAATATAGCCGATGAGCAGCGCCAGGCCGCCGCTGGGGATGATCAGCAGGCTGGTCTGGGAAATGGCCGCCGGGACAAATACGCACAGAAGCGTCATCAAAAGTACCGGGACCGCCGCGATCTGCGGGCTCTTGGAAAAATATTTCAGCCCCAGGGCGCCGAACAGGGCGGGCACCACGTTGTCGAAGGCGGGGCGCAGCACAGGGCTTTGCAGCACGGGCTGCAGGGGCGCAAGAAGGATTACCCCCGCCACGATCACAAGGGTGGTCACGATGGCGCTGGTGGCCACGCTGATGGTGGAAACGATTTCCTGTTCCGCGGAGCCCGGCTTCGTGCCCGCGATATCGCAGGCGTTCATCACGCAGGGGATTTTCATATTGGTTACATTGCCTGTCAGGAAGGTCAGGTAGCTTCCTCCCGCGCCCAGCATGGGCGTATAGACCAGAAATTCCACAATGGATACCGGGATATAGATCACCGCTACCCGGGCAAAGCCGGACAAAAAGCCCTTCCCTTCCGGCATCACGCCGTTGATGGCCCCCACCACAAAGGGGACCGCCACCAAAAGGATGGTGGCTACGATAAGCATAATACGGCCCAGCCGGTGGAGGCCGTCGTTAAATTCCCGCAGGAACTGTTCCCGTTCCTGCCCCTGCAGCACTTTTTCTTCCATGAATTTTCCCTCCTAAAGCACCATATGGATCACAACCGCCAGACCCATGGCAATCAGCATACTGGCCGCCAGGCTGAAATTTTCCAGCACGGCCTTCCCTTTTTTCCGGATAAAATATTCGAAAACAGCCATCACAGCCGCAGCAATGGCCGCCACAGCCAACGGCATCCAGTCCGACCCTTCCCTGGGGACGGCTTCCCCGATATATGCGCCGATGTATGCCCCGCACAGGCCGATAAACATGGCCGTGGTGGCGTGGGCGCCAAAACCGGGTCCCTTCTTTTCTTCTTTTTTCGGGGCGCTTTTGAGCTTGCTTAGATACTTCTTTCCAAAGAAAATGCAGCAGAATACCCCGCCCAGGATTCCAGCGGTCATGACCAGGGCGATGGTCACAAAGGCCTGCATATTCAGTTCTTCCAGCCTAAGACCGGAAAGTCCGATGCTCTGGGCCGCCATCTCCGCCACGTTGAGCTCATACTGCAGTGCCCCGATCACGGACAGGCGCAGCCAGGACAGGGGCACGCCCAGCGTCCCGCTCAAGGCCACCACTCCCAGCAGGATGCTGATGGAAGGCAGCAGCGTAAAGGTGGCGCTGGACAGGATGGTTTTTTTCAGCACCCGTTTATCCATACCGATCCGGAGCCCGGCCCGGTAGCTTTTCATCAGAAACACAAAACACATAATGGTGATGAATCCCAGCACGCCTGCCACGATCCCGTAGAAGGGGGCGGAATTCACCCGCTGCAGATAGTCGTTCATCTTCTCTCTCCTCTCGCTTTTTTCTGTGCGTTACCGTTCTATGATAAATTGGCGGGTCGGGGATGTCAAGCGGCGGGG
>CALWGP010000071.1 GCA_944380095.1 uncultured Lachnospiraceae bacterium
AAAGACGGCTTAAAGGGCCGAAAAAATCTCCCCGATGCTTCCGCTTACCACCAGGTCCGCTGCCTTGTCCCTGGCGGTAGGGGTCCGGTTGATCAGCACCAGTTTATTTCCCCGGTAGTAGTCGATCAGTCCCGCCGCAGGGTAAACCACCAGGGAGGTGCCGCCCACAAGGAGGACGTCCGCCTTGTGGATAAACTCCACCGCCTCCTGCAAAACCCCTGTGTCCAGGCTTTCCTCATACAGGACCACGTCGGGCTTGATCATGCCGCCGCAGCTGCACCTGGGGATCCCTTCCTGTTCCCGCATAAAGTGCCCGTCGTAAAAACGGCCGCATTTCATGCAGTAATTGCGCAGGACGCTGCCGTGCAGCTCCAGCACTTTCCGGCTGCCCGCCGCCTGATGGAGGCCGTCGATATTCTGGGTAATCACCGCTTTGAGCTTTCCCTGCCGCTCCCACTCCGCCAGCTTTTGGTGGGCCGGGTTGGGCTTTGCGTCCAATACCAGCATCTTATCCCGGTAAAAACGGAAAAACTCTTCCGGCTTCCTCATAAAAAAGGTATGGCTTAAAATCGTTTCCGGCGGATAATCATACTGCTGGTGATACAGCCCGTCGGTGCTGCGGAAATCCGGGATCCCGCTTTCCGTGGACACGCCGGCGCCGCCGAAAAAAACGATATTGTCGCTTTCGTCAACGATTTTCTTCAGTCTTTCCAGTTCCGAACTTTGCATATTTCATATCCTCTTTTTTGATATGATCGTGCAGCCAAAGCTGCAGATACTCAAACAGATCGTGGATCATGTCGTCCTGGGTGCCGATGGAGAGCTGGGAAACCCTTTCCGTAAACTCTTCCAGCTTGCGTTCAAAGGTGCGGTGCTGCTGCTTTTGCAGCTGCAGCCCGTCGTAGCCGATGGACTCCATATACGCTTCCTCATGGGCGAAATGCTCTATGGTATATGCCTGCAGTCCCGCCAGGATCCTGCGGATATCCGCGCACTTAAACAGCATGTTTTCATCTTCAAACAGCTTTCTGGCCTCATCGGTCAAATCCAGAAGCTTGATGTGCTCTGCGTCGATCTGCTCCAATCCTGTCCGGTATTCCTCACTGATCTGTTTCATCCGATATTCCTCTTAGTCCTTTCTCATGTCTGGTTTCTGGATTCGTCAGAATTTTACCATAAAAAGGGGCTATTTACAACCGGCCCTCCAAAAGTGGGCGCGGCTTTTTGCGCCTTATCCCTGGGTCAGATAGTCCTTCATCCGCTCCCCGCTGGGAGTGGCCGCCAGTCCGCCTTCCCCGGTTTCCCGCACGCACACCGGCATATCCTGTCCCACGCTTCGCATGGCGTCTATTACCTCGTCCGGTGGGATCTTGCTGCGGATCCCCGCCAGCGCCATATCCGCCGCCGCCAGGGCAACCACCGCCCCGGCCACATTGCGTTTGACGCAGGGCACTTCCACCAGCCCCGCCACCGGGTCGCACACCAGCCCCAGCAGGTTCTTCATGGCCATAGCCGCCCCGTGGGCAATGGCGGACGCGTCCGCCCCCCGCAAAAAGGCCGCCGCCCCGGCCGCCATGGAAGATGCCGATCCCACTTCCGCCTGGCAGCCGCCCTGGGCCCCGGAAATAAACGCCCGGGAAGCGATCACCCCGCCGATCCCCGCCGCCACGTACAGGGCCTGCGTCATTTCCTCATCCGAATACCCGGCCGTCTCCTGCATGGCCAGCAGCACCGCGGGAACCACCCCGCAGGCCCCGGCCGTGGGCGCCGCCACAATCCGTTTCATGCAGGCGTTGGATTCCCCCATCTTCAGCGCCTTTTCCATCACCCGGCCCAGAAAGGGGCCGCAGATCGTCTCCTCCCGGTCCACATACCGCTGCATCTTCCCCCCGTCCCGGCCCGTCAGGCCGCTGCGGGAATACAGCTTTGGATCATAGGAAGCGTCCGCCTCCTTCATTGCCAGATACATGGCCTTCATCTGGGCAAAAGAGGTTTTCTCCGGAATCTGCCTCTCCCGGCAGTCGTCCGCCTGCACCACTTCCCAGAAACTCTTCTTTTCTTCTTCCGCCTTCCGGCAGAGTTCTCCCAACGACTGATACATCTTTCCTCCGATTTTAAAGCTTCTTATTCCATGCAAAGGTAAATCACTTTTTCGATTCCCTCTTCCTGCTCCAGCCGCCCGATACAGCCTTCGGGAAGCTGCTGGTCCACTTCAATCACCATCACCGCGTGGCCGCCCCGTTCATCCCGGTAAACCTGCATGGTAGCGATATTGACCCCGGCGCTTCCCAACCGGGAGGTAACTTTGACGATACAGCCCGGCCGGTCCTGGTTGAACACCACCACCGTGGGGGCTTCCGCCGAAAAGTCGGCCCGCAGTCCGTCAATTTCGCAGATCCGGATCCTGCCGCCACCGATGGACGCCGCCACCAGTTCAAGCTTCCGGCCGCTTTCGGACATCACCTCCAGCTTCACGGAGTTGGGATGGGCGTCCGCAAGGGTAATCCCGCTGATTTCAAAATCCATCCCCCTCTCTTTCGCCAGCCAAAAGCTGTCCGGAATCCTCCTGTCGTCTACGGAAAGTCCCAAAAGCCCGGCCACCAGGGCCCGGTCCGTCCCGTGCCCCTTCCCTGTAGCCAAAAAAGAACCGTGCAGCCGGATTTTGGCGGACCGCACCTCTTCGCCCAGAAGCTTTAAGGCCACCTGGCCGATCCGCGCCGCGCCTGCCGTATGGGAACTGGACGGCCCCACCATCACCGGCCCGATAATATCCAGAATATTCATATCCAAAACCTCCGCCCCTGGGGGCCTTCTTTGTTTCTCTTTTTCTTCCTGCCGTCATATAATTCTGATATCCTAACTATACCAGCAAACGGAAAGGAGCTCAACCGAAAATGAAAATCGGCATCGCCGGCCTGCCTGGGCAGACCGTAAATTATGAAGCGGCCCTTCGCCGCGCCGCCCTAAATTGGGAAACTCCCGTGCAAATCGAAGTTTCCCTCTCCCCCGAAACGGCCCTTGGCTGGGACGCCCTTCTCCTGCCCGGCGGAGGGGATATTTCCCCCGCTTTCCTGCCCGGATGCCCTCCCCTGGATCCCGCCTGCGCGCCCCCGGACCCTGCCTTGGACGAAAAACAGCTGCGCCTGCTGGAGTCCTTTGTCCTTTCCCAAAAGCCCGTGCTTGGCATCTGCAAGGGGATGCAGCTGATCGGCCTGTTTTTCGGGGCCGGATTCTGCCAGCATCTTTTACAGGCCCCAAACCACCGCTGTTTGGAGTATGACCGGCTGCATCCCACCAAAACCGCCCCCGGCAGTTTTCTTCGCCGTCTTTACGGGGAATTTCCCGTAGTCAACAGCGCGCACCATCAGGGGCTGCTTTTTCCCGATCAACCTGCCGGCGCGCCGGATGCCTGCCGGGCGCTTCGTACGAAAATCGCCGTCATCCAAAAAAGCGATGACGGCGTAGTCGAAGGGATCGCCCACGAAACCCTTCCCATTTTCGGGCTGCAGTGGCATCCGGAACGGCTTTGCGGGCGCTTCCTTCGTCCGGACGCCGTGGACGGCAGCCTGGTGTTTTCGTTTTTTCTCCGGCAAATCCAGGAATCCTGCCGGTAGGGCAGCCCTGCTTTCCTTACAGCTGCGCGGTCTGTCCGCAGACGATCCGGATCCGCCGGGGCTTTTGTCCCGTCAGGGCCTCGCTGCGCCCATCCGGCTGCTGCATTCCCACAAAAACCGCATACTCCCCTGCTTCCAGCATCCGGCGTCCTTCTTCGTCGTACAGGGCAAAGGCCGTATCCGGCAGAAAAATCGTCACCCTGGTTTCTTCCCCGGGCTTTAGGAATACTTTTTTCAGCCCTTTCAGCTGCGGATTGGGGGTTCCTTCCCGCAGGGCCTTCACATATACCTGCACGGTCTGCCCTCCGGCCATGGCCCCCGTATTTTGGATGGAAACGTCCAGCTGCACACAGCCGCCGGCTTCGATGTTTTCCTGTAAGGCTTTTGCTTCTCCCAGTTCAAACCGGGTATAGGACAGTCCGTACCCGAAGGGGTAGAGGGCGTCCTGCTGCATATAGCGATAGGTCCGTCCTTTCATGGAATAATCCGTAAACTCCGGCAGTTCTTCCATGGTGCGGTAAAAGGTCACCGGCAGTTTCCCTTCCGGGCAGCTTTCCCCGAACAGTACCCGGGCCACCGCATGGCCGCCCTGTGCGCCGGGATACCACGCCTGCAGGATGGCGGGGATGTGCGCGTCCTCCCAGGCAAAAGCCATGGCGGAACCGGTAAGGGAAACCAGGATCACCGGCTTGCCGCTCTCTGCCGCAATGCGCAGCACTTCCGGCTGCAGCCCGGGGAAATTTAAGTCCGGCTT
This sequence comes from uncultured Lachnospiraceae bacterium, assembly GCA_944380095.1. GTDB lineage: Bacteria > Bacillota > Clostridia > Lachnospirales > Lachnospiraceae > Gallintestinimicrobium. The sequence goes on from CALWGP010000071.1 coordinate 4,369, forward strand.
GTCCCCGCTGGCAAATTCGTTCCCGGCGTCGCCCTGCTCCCCTTCGATGTCCGCGTCCAGGCCCATCACCGCCACGACCACATCGCTGGCTTCACATACCGCCTTCACTTCGGACAGACGGTCCCCGGCCGCGGTCAGCCCGGAAGTTTTGTCCCTATGCAGCGGGCAGCCTTCCGAGTAAAATACCCGGGCCCGGTCGCCCACATAGTCCTGGATGCCTTCCAGCACCGTCACATAGCGGGAAGCCGTTCCCTCGTAATTTCCCACCAGCGCCTTGCGGGAGGCCGCGTTGGGGCCGATGACGCCGATGGCGCCGATCTTTTCCAAATCCAGCGGAAGGAGGTTATTTTCGTTTTTCAAAAGGACCAGGCTTTTTTCCGCGATTTTTAAATTCAGCGCCCGGTTTTGCGGGGTATCCACCCGGTCGTAGGAAATGCGGTCAAAAGGAACGGTCCCTTCCTCTTCGAACATGCCCAGTTTCAGGCGGGTTTCCATCAGGCGGGTCACCGCTTCATCCAGGCGGGATTCCTCCACATATCCACCCTTTACCGCGTCCCGCAGGGAACGGAAAGCGCAGCCGCAGTTTAAGTCGCAGCCGTTGTTCATGGCCATGGCCGCGGACTCCTTCTCGCTTTTGGTGATCTTGTGGTTTTCATGGAAATCCATCACCGCCCAGCAGTCGCTGACCACATGCCCTTCAAATCCCCATTCGTCCCGCAGGATATCCTGCAGGAGGGTTTTGCTGCCGCAGCAGGGCTCCCCGTTGGTGCGGTTGTAAGCGCCCATCACCGCTTCCACCTTCGCTTCCTGCACGCAGGCTTTAAAGGCGGGAAGGTAGGTCTCATACATATCCTGTTTGGAAGCCTTCGCATCAAAAGAATGGCGCAGGCTTTCCGGCCCGGAATGCACGGCGAAATGCTTGGCGCAGGCCGCCGTTTTCATATAGTCCGGATCGTCCCCCTGCAGTCCTTCCACAAACCGCACGCCCAGGCGGGAAGTCAGGTACGGATCCTCCCCGTAAGTCTCCTGTCCCCTGCCCCAGCGGGGATCCCGGAAGATGTTCACGTTGGGCGCCCAGAAGGTAAGTCCTTTGTAAATGTCCCTGTCCCCCGCTTTTTTCTGGGCGTTGTACTTGGCCCTGCCCTCTTCGGCAATTACTTCCGCCATGGCCCCCGCCAGGTCTTCGTCAAAAGTAGCGGCCACGCCGATTGCCTGGGGGAATACGGTGGCCGTGCCCGCCCTGGCCACGCCGTGCAGCGCTTCGTTCCACCAGTTATAGGCGGGAATGCCCAGCCGTTCAATGGCCGGCGCGTTGTAAAGGGTCTGGCTTACCTTTTCTTCCAGCGTCATCTGCGCCACGAGCTCCTGGGCCCGTTTTCTGTATTTGCTCATGCTGTCGTCCTCCAAATCAATTGGGAAATGCAATTTTCTCCCGGGTCAAAAAGGCTGCCGCAGGGCGAACCGTTTTCCGGCCCCCTGCGGCAGCCCCTGCTGTTGAATCTCTTATGCGAAAGGATTTTCCGTAGGATACATCATGCCCTTGGGCTGGTTGAAGTTGATTTCCCCAACCTCCACGCCGATGTATTTGAATACTTCATACAGCGTCTTGCCGAAATGGCCGAAGGCCACCGCGCCGTGATGAGGGTAGTTCTTCTCGATCAGCACATGGCGGTAGAACCGGCCCATTTCCGGAATGGCGAATACGCCGATGGCGCCGAAGGAACGGGTCGCTACGGGAAGCACTTCGCCCTGGGCGATGTATGCCCTCAGCTTCGCGTCGGAAGTGCTCTGCAGGCGGTAGAACGTGATGTCGCCCGCTGCGATATCGCCTTCCAGGGTGCCCTGGGTCACTTCTTCCGGCAGGGTCCTTGCCATGATTCTCTGGAACTTCATCTCGCAGAACGCCAGCTTGTTGGAAGGGGTGTTGCCGCAGTGGAAGCCCATAAAGGTATCTTTCAGCGTATAGCTGCCGTATTTTCCCTTGATCTCTGCCTCGTAAAGGTCTGCGGGCACGGAGTTGTTGATATCCAGCAAAGTCACCGCATCCTGGCTGATCACGGTGCCGATGTATTCGCTCAGCGCGCCGTAAATATCCACTTCGCAGGATACCGGGATCCCGCGCTTGGTCAGGCGGCTGTTCACGTAGCAGGGCACGAATCCGAACTGGGTCTGGAATGCGGGCCAGCACTTGTTCGCCAGCGCCACATACTCCCTGCTTCCTTTGTTGGCTTCGATCCAATCCAGCAGGGTAATCTCATACTGTGCCAGCTTGTTTAAAATTTCGGGCTTTTTGTTGCCTTCGCCCAGCTCTGTGGCCATATCCGCCGCAACGGCCGCGATCCTCTCGTCCCCCGCGTGCTTGTTGAACGCTTCGAACAGATCCAGCTCGGAGTTTTCCTGGATCTCCACGCCCAGGTTAAACAGCTGCTTGATGGGCGCGTTGCAGGCCATGAAGTCCATGGGACGGGGCCCGAAGGAAATGATCTTTAAGTTGCGCAGGCCCAGGATCGCCCTTGCGATGGGCGCAAAGTCGTGGATCATATCCGCGCAGTCTTCTGCGGTGCCCACAGGGTACTCGGGGATATATGCCTTTAAGTTGCGCAGGCGCAGGTTATAGCTGCAGTTTAATACGCCGCAGTATGCGTCTCCCCTGCCGTCAATTAAGTTGTTGCCGGTTTCCTCGGCAGCCGCCACCACCATGGCCGGGCCTTCAAACTCTTTGATCAGCAGCGTCTCCGGGGTCTCGGGGCCGAAGTTTCCAAGGTAAACCACCAGTGCGTTGCAGCCGGCTTCCCGGATATCCGCCAGGGCTTTCCTCATGTCGGTTTCGTTTTCGATGCAGACCGGACATTCATAAATATCGCCGTACTTTTCGCGATAGGCTTTCACCACGGCCTGTCTCCTGGAAACGGACAGGGTCATGGGGAAGCAGTCGCGGCTTACCGCCACAATGCCGATTTTTTCTGCAGGAATGTTGTTCATTGTCTTGTCCTCCTAATCCATATTGTTCTGTATGATGCAAATATTGCGCAGGGGCAGCCGGTTCAGTCCACCGTCAGGTTTTCCCCAATCAGTCCCATGGGGCTTCCCTCGGGCAGCCCTCCTTCCGGATGGCCCAGAAGCCACTTGTTCTTTGCGGTCAGATGGCCGTCCTCCCCGCCTGCGTGGGCGCAGTCCAGCGGAAGGTTGGTATCTTTGGGCAGGACGATAACGCAGCGGAAGCCGTCCTCTTTCACCTGGCAGGGCGCGTAGTGCAGGGTGGTGGCATACAGTTCCACCGCGGTGCCCGCAGGCACGAAGAACGCCTCTACCCTGGCCGTGTCGTAAGTGAAATCCGGCCCGATATCCTGCTGCTGTCCCAAAAGCAGGATCAGTTCCGTCGCCGCGATGTCGATTTCCGAGCTTCTGTGATACTCCAGGGCGTTGAGCTTTTTGTTATGCCCGTTGCAGTAGCCCACCTGGATGGGCAGCTCGCCGTACAGCCTCTCTTTGAGCACTCCAAAAACAGGGAGCGCTTCCAGGGACGCTTCCGAAGGCTCGTACACCACGTCTGCGGGCAGCGGCGTCTTTTCCATGGCGCCGATCAGCTCCGCCGTGTCCAGGCCTTCGATGACCCTTCCGTATTTCGCAAAGGAAGGATCTGTCACTTCCACGATTTTCATGTTCCCATACCTCCTTGATTTTCTCGAAAAGGGCTTTTCAAAACCCCTTATTTCAGCAAACCTCTTATTTCAGCTTTGGAAACAGCGCTTTTACCGCAGGATAAATCTGCTTAAACTGCGCGTAACGCGCCTCGTATTTTGCCGCCAGTTCCGGATCCGGTTCCACGGTGTCCACTACCTTCACCAGCTTTTCTGCCGCTTCCGCCACGCTGGCGTACTCCCCGCAGGCCACGGCCGCCAGAATGGCGCCGCCGTATCCGGGGCCTTCCTCGCTCTCTGGCACGTCCACCTTGATGTTCATGACGTTGGCGATGATCTTTTTCCAAAGAGGGCTCTTGGCGCCGCCGCCGCAGATCTTGGTCCTCTCAATGGAGATGCCCAAAGACCTGGCTACCTCAAAGGAATCCCGCAGGGCAAAGGCAACCCCTTCCAGCACCGCCTGGGTCATGTCCGCCCGGGTGGTGTCCATGGTCATACCGATAAACGTCCCCCTGGCGTCCGGGTCGTTGTGGGGGGAACGTTCCCCCATCAGATAAGGAAGGAAGTAAACGTGGTTTTCTCCCAGCTTTTCAATCTGCGCCTGCTCTTTTCCATAATCGGAAGTGCCCAGGATATCGTCCATCCACCATTTATTGCAGGAAGCGGCGCTGAGCATACAGCCCATCAGGTGATAATGCCCGTCCGCGTGGGCGAAGGCATGCAGGGCGTTGTTTTGGTCCACGCCAAACTTCTCCGAAGAAATGAAAATCGTCCCGCTGGTGCCCAGGGAAATATTGCACTGGCCTTCTCCCACGGTGCCGGTGCCCACGGCCGCCGCCGCGTTGTCCCCGGCTCCCGCCGCCACCTTCACGCCGTCGGAAAGGCCCAGCTGCTGCGCGATCTGCGGCAGCACCGTTCCCACCGTTTCATAGCTCTCATATACCCTGGCCAGCCAGCCTTCTTTCACGCCGCAGATCCGGCACATCTCCTGCGACCAGCAGCGGTTCTTCACGTCGAACAAAAGCATCCCGGAAGCATCGGAAACATCCGTGCAGTGCACGCCGGTAAGGCGGTAAGCCAGATAATCCTTGGGCAGCATGATCTTTGCGATCCGGGCAAAGTTCTCCGGCTCCTTGTTCTTCACCCAGAGAATCTTGGACGCCGTAAAACCGGTAAAGGAAATGTTGGCCGTATATTCGGAAAGTTTCTCCTTCCCGATCACCTGGTTGAGGTAATCGTTCTCCTCCGTGGTCCTGCCGTCGTTCCACAAAATCGCAGGCCGGATCACCCGGTCCTGATCGTCCAGGATGACCAGGCCGTGCATCTGTCCGCCGAAGCTGATGCCCGCCACCTGCTTTGCGTCAAATCCCGTCAGCAGTTCCTTAAGTCCCTCCATGGTCTGTGCAAACCAGTCCTCCGGCTTCTGTTCCGACCAGCCCGGATGGGGGAAATACAGCGGATACTCCCTGGAAACCACATTCGCAATCCTGCCGCTGCCTTCCATCAGCAAAAGCTTCACCGCCGATGTGCCCAGATCAATGCCGATATAATACATCTTCTGCCTCCTTACGCCGTGTTTTGGCTGCGAAAAACAGGGTCCTGGCGCCTTTTTCAGGCCCTGCCCGTCCCCGTCCGGGTGTTTTTCCCCGGTCGGACGTGCATTCCTTTGCGTGCCCGGGCACGCAAACCTCCAAACCCTCTCCGCCCTTTCTGCATCTTTGTTTTCATCATACCCGCTGCCCTCCGGAAAATCAAGTAGATGTTTCAAATTTGGCAGTTTCCCACAAGCCCTGCTTCCAAAAGCCCTGCCGGACGGGCCGGGAATTGTGCATTTTCCCGTTTTTCGTGCCCGGGCACATCATTGTCTTTCCCTTCGTTGACTTTCCTTTCCCCGATGTGCTAAGGTGGAAGGAAAGAAAGCTGTTTTCGGGGAGGTATCGTATGGCAACCATCAGGGAAATCGCGGAGCTGGCAGGCGTTTCCAGGGGCACCGTGGATCGGGTTTTGAATCACAGGGGATCGGTCAATCCCGCCACCGCCGCCCTGATCAACGAAATCGCGCGCAAGCTGGACTATAAGCCCAACCGGGCCGGGATGGCCCTGGCCGCCCAGCGGAAAAACCTGAAGCTGGGCGTTCTCCTTTTCGACGCCGGGAACCGGTATTTTGAAGACGTCTGGAAAGGCGTGGAGCAAAAAGCGGAGGAGCTGACCTGTTATAACTGCACCGTCCTGAAAGAAAAAACCGCTTTTTCCGCCGCCGCCCAGCACAAGGCCCTGCTGGCCCTTCAGGACCAGGGGATCGACGGGCTGGTGCTGACGCCGTTTAACGATCCGGCCATCGCCCGTCAAATCGACCGCCTGGCAGAAGCCGGGATCCCCGTGATTACCACCAACACCGATATCCGCAATTCCCGCCGCCTGGCTTTTGTGGGCAGCGATTTCTACCGCTGCGGCCAGACTGCGGCCGGCCTGATGCGCCTGATGACCTTTGGCGAGACCAATGTGGGAATCATCACCGGTTCTTCCCAGGTGCTGTGCCATACGGACCGGATCCGGGGCTTTCGCGACAATATCGCAGAGCGCTATCCCCAGATCCGGGTGGTGGATACCATCGAAAACAGCGACGACGAGTTCGAAAGCTACGAAAAGACGCTGGCTTTGTTAAAGCGCTATCCCCAGATCAACGCCCTGTATTTTACGGCCGGCGGCGTGTACGGGGGCTGCCGCGCCGCCCTCACCGCAGGCAGGAGCGGCATCCGCATCATCGCCTACGACAACGTGCCCACCACGGCGGAGCTGATCCGCCGGGACGTTATCTGCGCCGCCATCTGCCAGCAGCCGGAAGTGCAGGGCGCGCTTCCCCTGCAGCTTTTATTCGATTATCTGGCCACGGGGCAGCAGCCGGAGAAGGAATTTTATTATACGGCGGTGGATATCCGGATCCGGGAGAATCTGTAGATTGTGAAGAAAGAGGGAGGATTTTTTATGCACGTTTCCCCGTATTGTTCTTTTCTTCTTTTTGTGCTATATTAAAATCATACGAAACCGCCGCAGGCTGTATCTTTCGGAGAAATTTCCAAAAAAGCGGCGGAAAACCATGTGGTCCAAACGAACCGGCGCGATTCCATGCAGGTTCGGCTCAAAAGGAGGTATGATATGTTCCAGAAAAAACCTGTTTCCCTCGTCCTGGCCTTTGCCTGCGCCGTGACCGTCCTTTCCGGCGCATCCTCCCTGCAGGCACGGGCTGCAGCCCAGTTCGATCCGGCCTTCTACAGCGCCGCCTACCCGGATGTGGTAGCGGTTTTCGGCACGGATCCCCAGGCCTTGCTCAATCATTATCTGGCCTACGGCATGGCAGAAGGGCGTTTCCCGTCCGCAGCTGCCCAGCCCGGGGAAGCGGTGGATGGCATCGCAGCCACGGTTCCGGCCTCTGCGCCTGCTGATCCTGCTTCCGCCGCTATGCCTGCCGGTCCTGCTTCCACCGCCGGGTCTACAGCGTCGGCCGTCCAGGCCCAGCCTGTCTTCCAGCCCGTTCCCATGGATCAGCTGGCCAACCTGTCCAGCCTGCGCAAAAGCATGACGGACGAAGAATTTGCCCTGGCCTACCAGGCCGCGCTCAACGTGGTAGCCCCTTACGTGGGACTTTCACGGGAAGAACAGATCTACGGCATCACGGTAACCATCCGCGCCCTGTTCGACAGCGGGATGGGCTACTCCATGTCCACGCCCCACTATAACGACCCTTACGGATATTTCATCCTGGGCACCGCATCCTGCGCAGGCTGCACCCGCGCCACCGGCCTGTGCCTAAACATCCTCGGGATCCCGTATGAACATGTGAATGAAAACCAGTATTCCCATCAATGGTGCCGTATCAATGTTGACGGCGTCTACTGGATCAGCGATGCCTACGGTCTCTACTGCGGCCCGGAACCCGCGCCCTACCGGCATCCCTGGTTCTGACCGGCCTTTGGGTAACGTTTCAAACAAACGCCCTTTTAAACGGAATCAATAAAAAAGGGGCTGCGAAAAACTGTTTTTAGCGCCGGGTGTGGTCCTAAGGCAAGAAATG
>CALWGP010000072.1 GCA_944380095.1 uncultured Lachnospiraceae bacterium
TTGGAACGGTCCCGGATGCCGTTGACGATGTTGTGCACGGTTTCGAAGGAAGTGCACATGGAATGGTCGATATTGTTGTACCGGTGCTGCCCGTTCCTGCCCACGCAGTATAAGTTGTCGATGGTGTTGAGCCACGCTACCAGCGTATCGATCTCGGCATAGGTATCGAAGTAGGCGGGATAGGCTTTTTTCACGGACTCGGAATGGGTGTCCAGCACGTCTTTGGGGGAATCGATGAGCCCCATCTTCACGATCTCGTCCACCGCGAACCGGGAGAACTCTTCGTCCGTCATGTTCCAGAGGGTATCGCCCTCCGTACAGAAATATTCCAGACCGATCCAGACGGTGTGATCCAGATCCACCACCATATAGGGGGACCAGTTGTTGTAAATCTGGAACCGTCCCAGCTTCACGGTGCGGTCGTGGACGTAAACCCAGTTATCCGGCACGATGTTGCCGATGGTTTTGATTTTGGTTAAGTTCTTTAAGTTCAGCCGGGGAACGAGGACGCCCAGCGTCCGGTAATCCCGGTAAGGCAGGCCTGCGGCGATGGCCGCTTCCTTTGCAGGGACGTCGTTCATGCCGCCCACCAGATCCTTTAAGGGCATGGAGGAAATGAAAACATCCGCTTTAGCCTGGATCTGCTGCCCGTCGTGTTCATAGGTCAGGGAAACGATATGGTTGTCCGCATCCTTCTCAAAGGAAACGACGCGGCAGTTTTTCAGAATTTTACCGCCCATCTTTTCGATCTCGGCGGCGGTGACGTCCCACAGCTCCCCGGGTCCCAGCTTGGGATAGCTGAAAGACTCGATGAGGGAAGTCTCCACGTGGCGGTTTTCCTTATTGGGAAGCAGCTTGCCGAACATGTCCTTGATAATGGCCATCACGGAAAGGCCCTTTGCGCGCTGCGCGCCCCAGCTGGGGTCGATCTCGCTGGGATGGCGGCCCCAGAGGTTTTCCGTGTAATTTTCAAAAAACATGGAGTACAGCTTTTTGCCGAACCGGTTGATATAAAAGTCCTCCAGGGACTTTTCCTCCCGCTTGTGCAAAACGGAAGCCAGGTAGCTGAACGCGGCGATAATATCGGTTTTCAGGCCCAGGTTTTTAAACGTCTCCCACTTTAGAGAAATGGGATAGTCGAAAAACTTCTGATCGAAATAGATGCGGGAAACGCGGTTTCGCTTGAGCATGACCCGGTCCTCTTTTTCCGGATCGGGGCCCCCTTCCTTTACGGCCACGGGACGCTCAAGGCGGATGTCGTCATAGGCGGGCTTTCCCTGCATGGGAAGCATCTTTTCCCACCACTCGTTTACTTCCGGCACTTTGGAGAAGAAACGGTGGCCGCCCATGTCCATCCGGTTTCCTTTATAATTGACGGTTTTGGAAATACCGCCCATATGCTGGCTTTCTTCAAATACGGTGACTTCATATTCGTCGGACTGTCTGAGCAGTTCGTACGCGGCGGTCAGTCCGGCCGGCCCTGCTCCTATCACAAAGGCTTTTTTCATCTCTCTGTTCCTTTCCGAATTGTATCTGTGATCATCAATCCATTGTACCATAGAAAAATTCCCTGTTCAAATAAAAACGGGAAATTTTCGTTTGTTTTTGTCTGCCTTTTCCATTTCTTTAGATACCGGGGGGAAAAGCGCGGCCCAAACGGTGACCGGCTCTTGTGCGGCAGGGCTTTGACAACATCTGGCTTGACCAGGGAACAAAGGAAATGGGGACATATAAGACACAAACAAAATAGCAAAATTTGGAATTTAGTGTCTGAAAAGTACTTTAAAATTAAATATTATCTGATAAAATATTTACGTAATCGAATTTATCATATAATTCGTACATGTGGAGGGAAAAAGATGAGTTGTATATGGGTATCTGCACGGGAGTGCAGCACGAATGAGCTTTTTCAGCTGACGGAGCTGGTCAGGAAAGACAGCGATCTGCAGATCATTGTTTCCTGCGAACCTCCGGTCTGGAGCAAAGGAGTGGAACGGACAGAACAGATGACGACGGATCTTCTGGTGAGAATGGGAATCCGGGCAAACCTGAAAGGCTATCAGTATTTGAAGACGGCAGTGAAGCTGTGCCGGAAGGACAAAGAGGAACTGGACGGGATTACGAAGAGGCTATATCCGTCCGTTGCCAGGGTGCACGGCACCACGGCGGATAAGGTGGAGCATGCCATCCGCCACGCGATTTCCGTTTCCTGGGAAAAAGGAAGCAGGCAGGAGCAGAAGGAAGTGTTCGGCTACGACGCCGACAGCGCAAGAAGACCTACGAACTCGGAGTTTATCCTGCAGATTCTGGATTATCTGGAGAAGATGAACCGGCCGCTGTATTCCTGAAATCACAGGAAAGGGAAACCAGCATTTCCGACAGGCGGCGGGAGGCGGCGCCCAGGGGCTGGCCGGGGTGGCGCACCAGGCAGATGTGCCGCACGGGGATTTTTTCCGCCAGGGGAATGGAAAAGACCTGCTTTTGTTCCAGCGCCTGCGCGGCCAGTTCTTCCGGAAGGAAGGCCAGTCCCAGGTTGTGAATGACGACCGGCAGCAGCAGGTCGGCGCTGGCCAGTTCGATATCGTACTGGAGGGTAAGACCGTGGGAAGCAAAAAAGTTTTCATAAAAACGATGGGCCATGGTGGCGGATGAAAGCCCGGCCAGGGGATACTGTTTTAAATCGTTGAGCGTATTGTCCTGGCCGCACAGGGACTGAAAACGGGGACCGCCTACGAGGATGGTGCGTACCGGCCGCAGCTTCGTCACCGCGAAAGGCTTTTCAATCTGGAAGGGAGTGGGGACGACGGCCATATCGATGCGTCCCTCTTTCAGATCCGTCAGGACGTTGAACGTGGTGCCGTTGCTGATCCGGATTTTAACGTCGGGATATTCCTGCTGGAAGAGCATGAGCTGGTCCAAAAGCAGGCAGTGGAGGGCGGTTTCGGTAGCGCCCACGCGCACTGTCCCGCCGTGCAGCCCCAGGGCCAGTCCCAGCTCTTCTTCCCCGCGCAGGATCCGTTCACAGGCCGGCGCCACGTAACGATAAAGAAGCTCCCCTTCCGGAGTCAGGGCAATCCCGTGGTGGGAGCGGATGAACAGGCGGCAGCCCAGCTCGCTTTCCAGGTTCTGCATGCTGCGGGTGACGGAAGGCTGGCTGGAAAGCAGGATATTGGCAGCCCGGGTGAAGTTTTTATATTTGGCTACAAAATAGAAGGTTTTATAGTAATCGAAACTGGCCGGCATGAAAAAATTCCTTTCCTTATTATGCAATTCTGATATAATCAGTATATCATAATATTATTTTTCAATATGGTTTACTCATAGTATAATACGGCAGGAATTAAAAGAAAAGACAAAAGGAGGCGTGCCAGAATGGAACAGACCATTGAAGAAGTCTTAAACCGGCTTGTAGAGGTGGAAGACACCGCCCTTCGTATGCGGGAAGCGCTGGAGGATCAGAAAAAGGAGCTTTTTTCCCGCATGGAAGAAGAAAAGCGGAAGTTTGACGCGCAGCTGGAGCAGCAGACCGGCCGGGAGATAGAGGCCCTTCAGGAGCGGATGGACCGGGAAAAGGAAGAAGAGCTGGAAAGCCTGCGCCGGCAGACGCAGCAAGAGCTGGAAGGCCTTAAACATAAATATGATACGGAACACGATAAGATTTCGGATGAGATTTTAAAATCCATCATAAGGATGTGAGCAGATGAGTTTATTTCGTTACAGCGGCCTGGCGACAAAGGTGAAAGCCATGAGCGGCAAGCTGCTGAAAGAGGAGGATTTTGACCAGATCGGCAGCCTGGACAGCGTACCGGCTGTGATTGGCTGGCTGAAAAAAAAGCCCTCCTACGCCCGGATTTTGGAGAAGGAAGACGAGAACAACCTGCATCGCGGACAGGCTGAAGGACTGATCATGCAGTCCCTGCTTTCGGATTTCAGCAAACTGTACCGTTTTTCCAATCTGGAACAGAGGGCTTTCCTGGACGGTTACTTCCGGCGGTTTGAGATTTCCTGCATCAAGATGCTGATCCGTTCTTTATTCAGCGGGCGGGATGCGCTGTCGGATTTCTCTGAATATGAAGCGGTCTTTTCCAGGCATTCGGCTTTCCCGCTGGCGCGGGTGGCTGCCGCGCAGACAATGGACAGTCTGATTGCGGCCCTGCAGGGCACTCCCTATGCGGGCGTGCTCAAAAGGGTGCACCAGGGCAATTCCGGCCGGCTGTTTGATTATGAATTTGCGCTGGATATGTTCCTGTTTCGCAATCAGTGGAAAAGGGCGCAGAAGGATCTGAAGAAAGAGGACAAGGAGACTGTCCTGCGCTCCATCGGGACCCAGATCGACGTGCTCAATCTCCAGTGGATTTACAGGGCCAAAAAGTATTATAATATGGAAGCAAGTGAAATCTACGCGATTATCATACCGGTACACTACCGCCTTAAGAAAGAGGAGGTTGTCAGGATGGCTGAGGCGGACAGCGTGGCGGGACTGATGACAGCGATAGGGGGCACAAAATACGGGCGGTATCTGGAAGAAGGCGTTTTGCCTGATCCGGAAAAAGTCGGGACGCAGATCCAGGAGGCGATTCACAGGACCATGCTTCGGCACAGTCCGTACTCCGCAGCCTGCCTGGATGTTTACCTGTACGAGAAGGAGAGGGAGGTCCGTAAGGTGATCACGGCCATGGAGTGCGTAAGATATGGGCTGCCGTCCGATAAAATCAGAGAATATCTGTCGTAAAGGGAGGGGCAACATTGATTGAGAAAATGAAATTTGTCAATATCATCGGGCCGAAAGCGCAGCTGGACCCGGTGGTGGAGCGGTATCTTAGCAGGTATGAGATACAGCTGGAAAACGCCATGGGCGAATTGAAGGAGTTAAAAAACATTACGCCCTGCGCGGACAACAATCCTTACCGGGAGGCCGCTGACAGGGCGGCCAAAGCAGCGGCCTTTGTGGGGGATGGGCCGGAAGACGACCGGGACATGGAAACCCAGGAGGCTCAAAAGATAATAGACGATGTCTGCGCCAGGCTGCAGGAGGCTGAGGCAAAGACAAAGGAAATGAAGGAAGAGCTGAAAAAGAAGGAAATTCTTCTGGAAGCGGCCTCCCCTTACCGGGATCTGCATTTTGACCTGTCAAAGATCCTTCATTTTAAAGAAGTTAAGTTCCGTTTCGGAAAACTTCCGAAAGGATATTATGAGAGACTGAAAACCTATGTCTATGACGACGCCTGCACGATTTTCGAAAAGTGCAGGGAGGATGAATTCTGGGTATGGGGCGTTTATTTTGCCCCGGCTTCGGAAGTCAGGAAAGTGGACGCCATCTATGCTTCCATGCATTTTGAACGGATTTATCTGGAGGACGCCTACGAAGGCACCGTGGACGAAGCCTGCCGGCAGCTGGAAGCGCACATCGGCGGGCTGAAAGATAAGATCGGCAGCGCGGACGATTCCCTGAAAAAGGAGCTGCAGGGCCGTGCCGGGACGATCCGCCGGGCGGCCAGGGAGATTACGGCTGCGTCCAGGCGGTTTGATATCCGCAGGCTGGCGGCATTTACCCGCGCCAAAAACGAAACGTTTTTCATCCTCTGCGGCTGGATGACCCAAAGGGACGCGGAGCGGTTAAAAGGCGAGCTGAAGCGGGATCCGGATGTGTTCTGTACCCTGGAGGAAAAGACGGACAAGGGACTTTCCACGCCGCCTACCAAACTGAAAAACCCGGCGCCGTTAAAACCGTTTGAAATGTTTATCCGGATGTACGGCCTGCCCAATTATCAGGAATTTGATCCCACGCTGTTTGTGGCCGTCACCTACTCCATTATTTTCGGCGCCATGTTCGGCGATGTGGGACAGGGACTGTGCCTGCTGGCGGGCGGATTTTTGCTGTACCGTTTCAAAAAGGTCAATCTGGCGGCAATCATTGCCTACTGCGGTTTCTTTTCCACGATTTTCGGCTTCCTCTACGGCAGCGTCTTCGGGTTTGAAGACTGGATTGACGCGCTGTGGCTGCGGCCTACGGAAGCCATGACCCAGCTGCCCTTTATCGGCAATCTCAACACGGTGTTCGTGATTACCATTGCCCTGGGGATGGGCCTGATTTTGCTGACCATGATTTTCCATATGGTCAACGCCTTTAAGGCAAAGGATCTCAAAACAGCCCTGTTTGACACCAACGGCCTGGCCGGATTCATTTTCTACGGGGCCGTAGTGGCCGTGGTGGTACTGTTTATGACAGGACATGCCCTTCCGGCGGCGGGAGTGCTTGCGGTGATGTTTGTCCTGCCCCTGCTGGTCATCGCCTGCAAAGAGCCTCTGGGCAGCTGGCTGGAAAAAAAGGGCGCCCACCTGGAGGACGGTCCTGTGATGTTTGTGGTACAGGCCTTCTTTGAACTGTTTGAGGTATGTTTAAGCTATTTTTCCAACACGCTTTCCTTCGTGCGTATCGGCGCTTTCGCGGTGAGCCATGCGGCCATGATGCAGGTGGTCATGATGCTGGCGGGAGCGGAAAACGGGGGCAATCCCAACCTGGCCGTGGTGATTATCGGCAATCTGATCGTCATGGGTATGGAAGGGCTGATCGTAGGTATTCAGGTACTGCGTCTGCAGTATTATGAATTTTTCAGCCGTTTCTATAAAGGGGACGGCAGGGAGTTCGTTCCCTATATGAAACAGACAAAATAAAACACGAGAAAAGGAGATTACTTATCATGACAAAGATTGTATTATTCGCAGCGCTGATTGCGTGCATCGTCATCCCGTTCCGCGTATTCGTCAAAGGGGAGCAGACAAAGGCCAGATACAAAAAAACGCTGGCGTTAAACGGGGCCCTGTTTTTCGGCCTGATGGTATTTACCGGCATTATGATGTTTTCCGGCAGCGCTTTTGCGGCGGAAACAGCAGAGACTGCTGCGGCAGCGGCAGGCGGTCTTTCCACCGGCCTTGGTTATCTGGCGGCGGGCCTTTCCATCGGTTTGTCCTGCGTGGGCGGCGGTATCGCCGTAGCCAGCGCAGCCAGCGCGGCGCTGGGCGCTATCAGCGAAGATTCCTCCATCCTCGGTAAGTCCCTGATCTTCGTGGGTCTGGCCGAAGGTGTCTGCCTGTACGGTCTGATCATTGCCTTCATGATCCTGGGTCAGCTCTGATGAAAATGTACCTGATCAGCGACAACATTGATACCTGGACCGGCATGAGACTGGCCGGCGTGGAGGGTGCGGTGGTCCACGAAAAAGAGGAACTGAAGGCAGAAATCGACAAGGTGCTTGCCGATCAGGAAATCGGGATCCTTCTTTTGACGGAAAAGTTCGGAAAGAGATTTCCGGAAATCATCGACCATATCAGGTTGGAACGCAGACTGCCCCTGGTTGTGGAGATTCCGGACAGGCACGGCACGGGCCGTGCGCCGGATTTCATCACTTCCTATGTCAACGAGGCGATTGGAATCAAATTATAGGAGACGGTTTTAGCTATGACGATTGAAGAAAAGCTGCAGCATTTCATGGACGCGACCACGCAGAAGGTCAACGCCGAAAATGCCAGCCAGATTGAGGAATATGAAAAAGGGCTTGAAAAAGTGCTGACAGAGCATAAGCAGGACGCTGTCCGCAAGGCCCGCCTTTCCGTACAGCTGAAGGAAGAAAGCCTGACCAAACAGAAAAATGCCGAGGTGGCAAAAGAGCAGATGGAAATCCGCGAACAGACCGGCAAGCTTCAGAGAGAACTCCAGGGCAAGCTGTATACCGAAGTGAAGGGTAAGCTGGAGCGCTATATGGCTACCGGGGCATACGAAAAGTACCTCATTGAACAGGTGAAGGAAGCAAAGCGGTTTGCGGGAAGGGACCAGGTGACCATCTACATCGATCCCGCCGATATGGCCAAGCAGGCTGCGATTTCCATGGCTGCCAATACCCCCGTGATGGTGAGCGCTTACGAATTCGGGGGAGGGATCCGCGCCGTCATTGCCAGACAGGGGATCCTGATCGACCAGTCCTTTGATACGAAGCTGAGGGAAGCTTTCAACGGATTTGTATTTCATCTGGACGCGCCGTCCGCAGCCCGCGCGGATGCCGCCGGGAAAAACTGAGAAAGAAGGGGCTTTTTGATGACAAAAGAACTGAAAATTTTCGGCATTAACGGCCCGCTTGTTTCCATCAAGGGGCAGACGGACCTGAAAATGGGCGAAATGGTATATGTGGGCGAGGAAAAGCTGGTGGGCGAAGTAATCCGCCTGACCAAAGAGATGGCCACCATCCAGGTTTTTGAAGAAACTTCCGGATTAAAGCCGGGAGAAACCGTCCATCCTACCGGGGCGACCCTTTCCGTTACCCTTGCGCCCGGCATTGTAAAAAATATTTTCGACGGGATTGAGCGTCCCCTGGCGGAAATTGCGAAAAAATCCGGTACTTATATCGACCGCGGATTTTCCATGGAGTCGCTGGACACAAAGAAAAAGTGGCCTACGAAGATCTGCGTGAAGCCCGGGGACTATGTAACCGGCGGGACGATCCTGGCGGAAGTGCCGGAAACCCCTGCCATTACCCATAAAGTCATGGTGCCTCCCGGTCTGGAAGGCACGGTGGAAACCGCGGTCAGCGACGGGGAATATACCATCAACGATACCATCGTAACGGTAATGCGCAGGGACGATTCCGTGGTAAACCTGACCATGACCCAGAAATGGCCCATCCGCGTGTCGCGGCCTTGTGCAAAGCGTTATCCTGCCTCCCGTCCGCTGGTGACGGGACAGAGGATCCTGGATACTTTGTTCCCCATTGCAAAGGGCGGTACGGCGGCCATTCCCGGCGGTTTCGGAACCGGGAAGACCATGACCCAGCACGCCATCGCAAAGTGGTCCGATGCGGACCTGATCGTCTACATCGGCTGCGGCGAGCGCGGCAATGAGATGACGGAGGTCCTGGAAGACTTTTCCAAACTGATTGACCCCAAGTCGGGCCGTCCCATGATGGACCGGACGGTGCTCATCGCCAATACCTCCAATATGCCCGTGGCGGCCAGGGAGGCCAGCATCTATACGGGACTGACCCTGGCGGAGTATTACCGGGACATGGGCTATCATGTGGCCATTATGGCGGACTCCACTTCCCGGTGGGCCGAGGCGCTGCGCGAGCTGTCCGGCCGTCTGGAAGAGATGCCGGCGGAAGAAGGGTTCCCGGCTTATCTGGCCAGCCGCCTGTCCGGATTTTATGAGCGCGCCGGCATGGTGGAGAACTTAAACGGCACAGAGGGAAGCGTGACCATTATCGGCGCGGTTTCCCCCCAGGGCGGCGATTTCTCCGAGCCTGTCACCCAGAATACCAAACGTTTCGTCCGCTGTTTCTGGGGCCTGGATAAGGGACTGGCCTATGCCAGACATTTCCCGGCCATCCACTGGCTGACCAGCTACAGCGAATACCTCCCGGACCTGGCCAGCTGGTATGCGGACCATGTGGGATCCGACTTCATTGACGACAGAAACCAGCTGGTGGCGATCTTAAACCAGGAGAGCAGCCTGATGGAAATCGTCAAGCTGATCGGCAACGACGTATTGCCGGACGATCAGAAGCTGACGCTGGAAATCGCCAGGGTCATCCGTCTGGGCTTTTTGCAGCAGAACGCCTTCCATCCGCAGGATACTTCCGTCCCGCTGGAAAAGCAGAAGAAAATGATGGAAACCATCCTTTACCTGTACCAGAAGGCAAAGGCGCTGGTGGCTATGGGAATGCCCATGTCCGTGCTCAAGGAAGATCCCATTTTTGACCGGGTGATTTCCATTAAATACGATGTGGAAAACGACCGGCTGGATAAATTCGACGATTACAAAAAGGCGATCGACCGGTTTTACGACGACGTTATCGCCCGCAACGCATAAGGAGGGAAAGTATGGCAATCGAATATTTGGGCTTAAGCTCCGTCAACGGTCCCTTCGTGGTGCTGGAGGGCGTCCGGGGCGCGGCCTACGACGAGATCGTGGAGATCGTGGCGGAAGGCAGGGAAAAAAAGCTGGGCCGTATCGTGGAGATCAATAACGATAAGGCGGTGGTGCAGGTATTTGAAGGCACGGAAAACCTTTCCCTGCACAATACCCATACCAGGCTCACCGGCCACCCCATGGAAATCGGACTGACCAAAGACCTGCTGGGCCGTACCTTTAACGGGATCGGCGAGCCCATTGACAATCTGGGCGACGTGGCGGCGGAAAAATATGCCGACGTCAACGGAAAGCCCTTAAACCCCGTAACCCGGGAATATCCCCGCAACTATATCCGCACGGGCATTTCCGCCATCGACGGGCTGACCACCCTGATCCGCGGACAGAAGCTTCCGATTTTCTCCGGAAACGGCCTGCCCCATGACCAGCTGGCAGCCCAGATCGTCCGCCAGGCGTCCCTGGGGGAAAATTCGGACGAGCAGTTTGCCATCGTCTTTGCGGCCATGGGCGTCAAATATGACGTGGCGGAATATTTCCGGCATACCTTTGCGGAGAGCGGCGTTTTCGACCATGTGGTGATGTTCTTAAACCTGGCCAACGACCCGGTGGTGGAACGTCTGATCACCCCCAAAGTGGCCCTGACCGTGGCGGAATACCTGGCTTTTGAAAAGCACATGCACATCCTGGTCATCCTGACGGATATGACCTCTTTTGCGGAGGCCATGCGTGAGGTTTCCTCCAGCAAAGGGGAGATCCCTTCCAGAAAGGGGTATCCGGGCTACCTGTACTCCGAACTGGCGACGATTTATGAACGCGCCGGGATTGTGGAAGGGGTGGAAGGATCCGTGACCCAGATTCCGATCCTGACTATGCCAAACGACGACATTACCCATCCGATCCCGGATCTGACCGGCTATATTACGGAAGGACAGATCGTTTTGGACCGCAGCTTAAACGGACAGGGCGTCTATCCGCCCATCAACGTCCTGCCCAGCCTTTCCCGTCTGATGAAGGACGGCATCGGCGAGGGCTATACCAGGGCGGACCATCAGGCAGTGGCAAACCAGCTCTTTTCTTCCTACGCAAAGGTGGGCGACGCCCGGGCGCTGGCCAGCGTCATCGGCGAAGACGAACTGTCTGCGCTGGACAAAAAATACCTGGAGTTCGGCAAGGCCTTTGAAAACACTTTCGTGGGCCAGGGCGAGGAAGAAAACCGGACGATCCTGCAGACGCTGGAAGTCGGCTGGAAGCTTCTGCGCATGCTTCCCAGGGAGGAACTTGACCGGATCGATACGAAGATTCTGGATCAGTATTATGATGCCGTTGGAGATGAAACACAGGCGTAAGGAGGCTTTATATGGACCTGAACGCATTCCCCACCAAAGGAAATCTGATGGCGGCCAAAAACTCCCTGGCTTTGGCAAAGCAGGGATACGAGCTGATGGATAAAAAGCGGAATATCCTGGTCCGGGAGCTGATGAACCTGATTGAGGAAGCCAAATCCATCCAGACGGAAATCGACAGCACGTTTACCCAGGCCTATGCGTCGCTGCAGAAAGCGAATATCCAGACCGGGATTCATTATGTACAGGAAATTGCCCAGGCAATTCCCATCGAGGACTCCGTGCGGATCAAAAGCCGCAGCATCATGGGGACCGAGATCCCGCTGGTGGAGCACGAAGAGGAAAAAAGACAGCCCTATTACGGCTTTTACAATTCCAGTGAATCCGTAGACGAAGCCCGGGAAGGCTTTCTGAAAGTCAAGGAGCTGACGATCCGGCTGTCCATGGTGGAAAATTCCGCTTACCGCCTTGCGGTCAATATCAGGAAGACCCAAAAAAGGGCCAATGCCCTGAAAAATATCACCATTCCCGGCTATACGTCGCTGGTCAAAACCATCAGCGATGCGCTGGAGGAAAAGGAGCGGGAAGAATTTACCCGGCTGAAGGTGATCAAACGCAATATGGAAAAATAAGGGGCTGTC
>CALWGP010000073.1 GCA_944380095.1 uncultured Lachnospiraceae bacterium
AGCGTCCCGGAAAGGCATGTGGTCATAAGGTAAGAAATACAAGGCCGGACCACAGTGATCCGGGAAAGGATGTGGTCTCAAGACAAGGAAAGCAAGGCCAGGGTGTGAGTAGGCGGCAGGCGAACGAATCGCCTTGCCGCCTACTCGATGATTATTGAAATCCCTCAATCATCGTCGCTGTCATTGTCATCTTCCGGATCGTCGCCGTCATCGTCGCTGTCGTCGTCATCTTCCGGACCGTCATCGTCATCCGGGTTGTCATCATCATCGTCCTCATCCCGGTCGTCATCATCGTCATCCATACGGGTATCGTCTGCCGGGACATCCTGCGCAGGGGCTTCTTTTATTTCCGGGATTACCGGTACGATTGCGGATTCCGGGGAAGACGGGGTCTCTGTCCCGGCGGGCGCTTCTGACCCGGGCATTTCCGATTGGGTTGTTTCCGATTGGAGAACTTCCGATTCCGGCGGGGTAGGATTTTCCTCTTCCGGAATACCTTCGATAATGCGGATACGGCCGCCAAAATGATCGTCCAGAGAAAGGAGGAGCTGCTGCTGCGTCTTTTGCTTCCACTTTTCGTGGGAGGAGCGGACGTCCAGCCAGATGGCGCCGTCCTTTGTCAGATAGCCTTCTTCGATGGACAAATCAGCGAGCTCGCCGGTCACATCCGTCAGCTTTTTGGAACGGTATTCGTAATGGGAAATCAGCTCCTGCCCGTCCTGGTTAAGTCCTTCCAGACCGATCACATAATCCAGCCGGTTGACGGAGATCAGTACGTCCGGATTGATCTGCAGGCGGACGGAACCATAGGGAACCAGGAAAAACTGCCAGGCGCCAAACAGCAGGATGAGCAGGCTGGACGCCATGGAAGCGGCGGCCACGAGCCACCGTCCGAAATGCCGGCGGGAGCGGGGCGGTTTTAAGGCGATCACGGAAGACACCGTCTGCCCCTGTTCATAATTTAAATTTGCCACTTTCAGGAAGCGGCCTCTTTCATCCAATACCACCGCGTAAGCCGGGTGGCATTCCATAACCAGGTATTTCATGCCCGCTCTCCTCCTTTCTGCCGGATCTGCCGAAGATGTCCGCGGATGATTTCAAAGCCGTTTGTATAGGCCAGCAGGATGGCGATCAGATATTTCCTGTGCCGTTCCAGGGTTTTTCGCTCCACCCCGGCCCCCGCGCAAAGCTGGGCCATGGGAAGTTTTTTGGTATGTACCAGCTGATCCAGCAGCTCCGGATATTCGATGGCGAAAGCCAGCACCTTGTGGCAGGCGTTCAGCGTCCGCTCCTGCCGGGGACAGCTGTCCGCAATGTCGCTGAAAGAAAGGCCGAAAGAGGCCAGCTGGTCGGAAAAATGCCGGATCTCTTCTTTTGCGGCACTACGCTCCGCCAGCTCGGCCGTCTCGTCCCTGCCGGTATCGATGTGGTCTAGAAGGGTCCGGTCATCTTCTTTTCCGGAACCCATGGGCTGTTCAAGCGAGACGAGTCCCTGATGACGTTTTTCCTTCCGGTAATAATCGATCAGCCGATTTCGGATCCCGGTGGAAGCAAAACGAAGGAACGCCCCCTTTTCCTGCCGGTAGGACAGAATGGATTCGTAGAAAGCGAACATGGCTACGCTGAGCTCGTCATCGTGGCCTTCCCTGGGGACGCGCTTGATAAACTTTGCGGTTTCTGATTTTACATAAGGCATATACTGCCGGATCAATCCGTCTGCGGCGTCCGCATTTTGCTGCGCTGCGCGGATCTGTTCCAAAAGGTCATACTCTTCTCTCATAACGGCCACTCCTATAGGGATAGATTACGGATCAAAAGTCCCAAAACCGGGGCGGAAAAGAAAATTCCGGAAAAAAAGTTCGTGACGATATTATGACATAAGGGAAAAGGATTTTGTGTTTGGCGCAGGTAAAATCTGGGTAAAAAGAAAGCAAGACCGCCGTGGGGAGGGGACATTCGGAAAGGACTTCTTGCCAAACTGCCCCAAACCGGATATGATGAAGAAGATAATACAGAGAAAACGGAGGAAAAAGCGGTGAAACGATTTCTGAAGTCGCTGGGAAGCGCTTTTTTGTATTTCCTGGCTTATTTCCTGATCCAGGTGGCCGTATCCATGGCCATCAGCATTGTGCTGTCTATCCGGGCGGTGACACAGGCCGTGCTGGAAGGGGGACAGCTGGACCCGATGATTTTAACCCAGCAGTTGACAGAACAGCTGATGGCACAGTCTACCCTTATCGTACTGATTTCCGGCGCGGTGACCCTGTTTTTGTACTGGCTGTTTTTCCGCCTGTGCAAAAAGCGCTTCTTGGAAGAATGCTGTGTGGGGAAGCTGCGGACGGAGGCGATCCTGCCTGTATTTTTGGCGGGGCTTTCCTTTAATATCGT
The DNA here is from genome assembly GCA_944380095.1 of uncultured Lachnospiraceae bacterium. GTDB lineage: Bacteria > Bacillota > Clostridia > Lachnospirales > Lachnospiraceae > Gallintestinimicrobium. Next base: position 2,389 of record CALWGP010000073.1, read on the forward strand.
GATTTCCCTGGTGATCGGGGCGATTCCTTTTCCGCAAAGCTGGATCGATTCTTATCTGATGAATTCCGCGTCCGTGACGGCGGGAAATGTCCTGATCAACTGGGCGGCCACTGTCCTGATGGCCCCGGTGCTGGAAGAAGTGGTGTTCCGCGGGCTGGTTTATACCCGGCTCAAACAGGGGATGCCGGCTGCTGTGGCAGCGGTTCTGACTTCCCTGCTTTTCGGGCTGATGCACGGAACCGTGATCTGGGGGCTGTATACCTTTGCGTTCAGCCTGCTTTTGATCTGGACGTTTGAAAAATTCGGCTCTCTGAAAGCCAATATCCTTTTGCATATGTCCTTTAACCTGATGGGGATGCTGATGGAATCCGTCGTGACTTTGGAAGGGGCGGTTCTGTGGGCCGCGGGTTTTGCCGCCCTGGCGGTGCTGATTGCGTCCGTGGTTTGGATGGGGAAAATTGGAAGAAAAGGGAGCGAATGAGAGGAATAAAAAAGTGTGCGCCTTGGAGTACACTCGCGCCGAGCGCGGTTGCCGTCAGGCAACATCTACCTTTCGCACATAAAAAACAGCCCTCTGACAAAGAGGGCTGTTATACGAAAAAACCGCACCCTTGCGGTCAGCGGAGAAGGAGGGATTTGAACCCTCGCGCCTGTTACAGCCTACCGGTGTTCGAAGCCGGACCCTTCAGCCACTTGGGTACTTCTCCGGGGTACGCAAACCGGATCGCTGCGCGTTCCAGCCGTACATTCCCATTCTATCCGAAAACGTCCGGTTATGCAAGCATAAGTTTTTTCATGCTTGTACATCGCCCTCAAATATTATATAATTTTCATAAAAACAGGCGGTCGAACAGGGGATTTGATCCGCCGGAATAAAGGAGGGTTACTGTTATGAAGAGGATCGGTATGCTGACCAGCGGCGGCGACTGCCAGGCGTTGAACGCGGCCATGCGGGGCGTGGCAAAGGCGCTTTACAACGGCAAGGAACAGGTGGAGATCTACGGATTTTTGAACGGCTACCAGGGCCTGATTTACGGCAAATACCGCCTGCTGACCTATGCGGATTTTACGGGGATCCTGACCAAGGGCGGCACGTTTTTGGGGAGCAGCCGCACGCCGTTTAAGACGATCCAGGAGCCGGACAAGGACGGGCTGGATAAAGTGGCGGCGATGAAGCAGAACTACTACAAGCTGCAGCTGGACTGCCTGGTGATCCTGGGCGGCAACGGCACCCATAAGACCGCGAACCTGCTGCGCAACGAGGGCCTGAATGTGGTGACCCTTCCCAAGACCATCGACAACGACCTGTGGGGCACGGATATGACTTTTGGCTTCCAGAGCGCGGTGGATATTGCGACCAATGCCATCGACTGCATCCATACCACGGCCGCTTCCCACGGACGGGTATTTATTGTGGAAGTGATGGGACATAAGGTAGGATGGCTGACCCTTAACGCCGGCATTGCAGGCGGCGCGGATATCATCCTGATTCCCGAGATCCCTTACGATATCGACAAGGTGGTGGAGAAGATCCGCCAGCGCCATGAAATGGGAAGCCGCTTTACCATCCTGGCGGTAGCGGAAGGCGCGATCTCCAAGGAAGACGCCAAACTGTCCAAGAAAGAATATAAAAAGAAACTGGAAAATTATACGTTCCCTTCCGTATCCTACGAGATTGCACAGCAGATTCTGGAAAAGAGCGGCTTGGAAGTACGGGTTACCGTTCCCGGACATACCCAGAGGGGCGGCAGCCCCTGCGCGTATGACAGGGTATTTGCCAGCAGGCTTGGGACGGAAGCGGGCAAGATGATTATGAAGGGCGAGTACGGATTCATGGTAGGCTATAAGAACCGTGAAATCGTCAAGGTCCCGCTGGAAGATGTGGCGGGCAAGCTGAAAATGGTGGATCCCAACGCTTCCATTATAAAAGAAGCGAAACTTCTGGGCATCAGCTTCGGCGATTAAACAGGATCTGACCGGATCACAATGCAACAAAAGAGGACCGTCGTGCCGGAATGGGGTTCGGACCGCCCGGGACGGCGGTCCCCCTTTTTGCGCGATATGCCGGCAATGGAAGGAATGGGGAGACAGCATGTCATATACGGCAATGTACAGGAGGTTCCGCCCGTCCCACTTTGAGGAAGTAAAAGGGCAGGAAGCAATCGTGACAACTTTGAAAAACCAGATCAGGGCGGACCGGATCGGGCACGCCTATCTGTTCTGCGGCACGCGGGGCACCGGAAAGACCACGATTGCCAAACTGTTTGCCAAAAGCGTCAACTGTGAGCATCCGGTGGACGGGGATCCCTGCGGGGAATGCAGAAGCTGCAGGGCCATCGCGGCCGGCGCAAGCATGAATGTCATTGAAATTGATGCGGCTTCCAACAATGGCGTGGATAACATCCGGGAAATTGTGGACGAAGTTTCCTATTCCCCGGCGGAAGGCAAATACAAGGTGTACATCATCGACGAGGTGCATATGCTCTCTACGGGGGCGTTCAACGCGCTTTTAAAGACGCTGGAGGAACCGCCGTCCTACGTGATTTTTATCCTGGCTACCACGGAAGCCAACCGGATCCCGGTTACCATCCTGTCCCGGTGCCAGCGCTACGATTTCAAACGGCTGACGGTGGAACAGATCGAAGAACGGATGCGGGAAGCCCTTGCCGGGGCGGGGGAGGACCTGCGGATTGAAGACCGCGCCCTGCGCTATCTGGCAAAAGCAGCGGACGGGGCCATGCGGGACGCCTGGAGCCTGTTGGACCAGTGCATGGCGTTCCACTTCGGGCAGGAGCTGACCTATGACATGGTGCTGGATGTTTTGGGCGCCGTGGATACCGGGGTATTCAGCAGGCTTCTGCGCCATATCCTCAACCGGGACGTGGCGGGCTGCATCGGGCTTCTGGAAGAAATCGTCCTGCAGGGCAGGGATTTAAGCCAGTTTGTGGTGGATTTTGCCTGGTATCTGAGGAATCTTCTCCTGGTAAAAACTTCGGGGGAGGACAGCGAAGAAGTCATTGACATTTCCGGGGAAAATCTGGCAAGATTGAAGGAAGAAGCGCAGATGGCGGAGCCGGATGCCATTATGCGCTACATACGCAGCTTTTCCGAGCTGTCCGGACGAATCCGGTTCGCCGGACAAAAAAGGATCCTGATTGAAATGGAGATGATCCGCCTGTGCCGTCCCCAGATGGAAACACAAGACGACGCCCTCTTAGACCGGATCCGGAATCTGGAGCAGGAGCTGGAGGAACTTAAAAAAGGCGGGTTTTCGGTTTTGCCGGGCCAGGCTGCGGGCATGCCTGCCGGCCAGGACGGCGGAATACAGGCGGCCTTAAGAGAAGGCGGCGGGGCGACGGACGCGGCAAAACGGGAAGCGCTGCCCCTGGCGGTGCCGGAAGAGATCCGTACCCTTGTTTCCCGATGGAAAGAGTTCACGGGCAGAGCGCCCCAGCCCATGAGAACCTATCTCAGAAGGGCGAAGCTCAGCCTGGGCGGGGAGAACCGCCTGCAGCTGGTGCTGGAGGACGGGCCGGATTCGGACTACTTTCTGAAGGAGGAGGCCAACCGCAGCGCCCTGGAAGCCCTTTTGGAAAATTTTCTGCAAAAAAGGGTGGAAGTGGAGTACCGTGCGGTGAAAAACCGCGCGGAATTTGAAGGTTCTTATGTGGACCTAAACCAGGTTATCCACATGGACATAGAAGAAGAGTAAAGCAAACGGAGGACATTATGGCAAAACGAGGCGGTTTCCCGGGCGGGATGCCCGGCAACATGAGCAATCTGATGAAGCAGGCGCAGCGCATGCAGCGGCAGATGGAAGAAGGACAAAAAGAGCTGGAGACGAAGGAATTTACGGCAAAAGCGGGCGGCGGGGCAGTGGAAGCCACCGTCAACGGTAAAAAGGAACTGGTAAAAATCGTACTCTCCGAAGACGCCGTGGATCCTGACGACGTGGAGATGCTGCAGGATTTGATCGTCGCGGCGGTCAATGAGGCCATGAAGCAGGCGGAGGAAGCCGGCCAGGAGCTGATGGGCAAGATGACCGGCGGCCTGGGAGGAGGCTTTCCTTTCTGATGGATCTCTACAGCGGATATATCAATACCCTGATCGATGAACTGGCAGCGCTGCCGGGGATCGGCAGCAAGTCGGCCCAGCGTCTGGCGTTCCACCTGATCAACCTTCCGGAGGGCCGGGTGAGGCGGCTTTCGGAAGCGATTCTGCAGGCAAAGCAGAATGTGCGCTACTGCCGGGAATGTTTTACCCTGACGGACAGCGAGATCTGTCCCATCTGCAAAAACGAGCAGAGGGACCACAATACCATTATGGTGGTGGAAAATACCAGGGATCTGGCAGCCTATGAAAAGACCGGCAAATACCAGGGGGTTTACCATGTGCTGCACGGCGCCATTTCCCCCATGCTGGGCATCGGCCCCCATGACATCCGGCTGAAAGAACTGATGGAACGTCTTTCCCGGGAGCCGGAGGTAAAAGAGGTGATCATTGCCACCAACTCCAGTCTGGAGGGGGAGACTACGGCCATGTATATCAGCAAACTGATCAAACCTACGGGCATCCGCGTTACCCGGATCGCCAGCGGCGTCCCGGTGGGAGGGGATCTGGAATATATCGACGAAGTCACTTTGCTGCGGGCCTTGGACGGGCGCGTGGAGATGTGAGGAAAGGAGCCTTATGAAAAAGGAACTGTTCGGAACCGTCCAGGGACGGGACGTATATTTGTATACACTGGAAAACAGCCATGGGATGAAAGCGGTGATCAGCGATTTCGGCGCGCTGATTGTAGAACTATGGGCGCCGGACCGGGAAGGGGAAACGGCGGATGTGGCCCTGGGCTATGACTCGCTGGCCCCTTATCTGGACAACGGGTGCTTTTTCGGAGCGGTGATTGCGCCTAATGCCAACCGGATCGGCAAAGCCCGGTTTACGCTGGACGGACAGGAGTACCGGCTGTCTGCCAACGACAGCGGCAACAACCTGCACAGCCATAAAGACCTGGGAGCCCATAAGCGGATCTGGGAAGCGAAGGAAGAAAACGGGGGACTGGCGCTCACCCTTTCCATGAAGGACGAAGAACTGGGATTTCCCGGAAACCGGACCTTCCGTGTATTTTACGAAGTGACGGAAGAAAACGGGCTGCGCATTGTTTATGACGCAGACAGCGACCGCAGAACCATCCTCAACATGACCAACCACTGCTATTTTAATCTGAACGGACAGGGGCAGGGGGATATTATGGGACACCGTCTCCAACTGCTGGCTTCTTCCTACACCCCGGCGGACGCCGGTTCCATCCCCACGGGGGAAATTGCCCCGGTGGAAGGCACGCCTATGGATTTCAGGCAGATGCACGCAGTGGGCGAACGGATTGATTCCGATTTCGACCAGCTCAAAATAGCGGGCGGATACGATCACAACTGGGTCTGCGACGGCTTCGACGGGACCGTGCGCAAAATCGCGGTTCTGGAAAACGAAACGGCCGGCAGGGTCATGGAAGTATATACGGACCTGCCCGGGGTACAGTTCTATGCGGGCAATTTCTTAAAACCGGAGCGGGGCAAGGCAGGAAAAACCTATGATTTCCGCAGCGGTCTGGCGCTGGAAACCCAGTATTACCCGGACACGCCCAATAAGCCGCAGTTTCCTTCTTCCGTTTTTGGCCCGGAAAGACATTATCATACGCTAACGGAATACCGGTTCGTATGACGCGCTTTGCATAATAACCGGAATGGAAATTCCGTCATAAACAGGGGCCGGCAAATCCCGTTTCGGGGCGCCGGCCCTTTTTGACGCGCCCTTTTTTCCATTCTTTTGAAGCCGCCGCAGCTTCCGACAAATTCCCCGGAACCGTCATGCTACCATAATCCCAAAGAAACCATGGGAGGACGGGCTATGATTCAGATTCCAAAAAATGTGATGCAGATCGGGGAAATCAATCCACATACGAAAATTTACATGGAAGATTATGTACATACATTCCTGGAACGTAGAAAGACGTCGGAAGTATATCTGGCGTTCGGGAAAAAGGAAGAACAAAACGGCGTACTCTATTACATGATTTATGGAGTGGAAAAAAAGACGGACTGGGACCGGGGGAGCCTTCCTTATTTCAGGAAATATGACAGGCTTGGAACCATCCAGGGGCCGGCCGGCGCCAGGACGTTAAAGCCCGTCCGCGCAGACAGCATTTTGCTGGACGGCTATTTCATTTTTTACGAACAAAACGAGGACATGCAGGCTTATATGATTGCAGTCCGGGAAACGGAAGAAATCCGGGGGAGCGAAGAAAAAGAAGCGGTCATGGAAGCGGTCCAAAACCGCAGGCAGATGCGCCGGCGTGAAAAAGAAGGGCTGACCGCAGAACAGGAAAAGGAACCGGCATCGGAAGAAACGGGAGGGGAAGCTGCAGCCAAGGATGCGAAAAAAACGCGGACATTTTCTTACGGACATTTCCGGCAGGCCCTCCGGCAGTCCGTTTCCCCGTTTTCGGAAAAAGCAGGAAAGGGAAGAAAAAAACAGCGGCGGGAAAAAGCCGGGTGGAGCATACCGGACCTTTGCCGGGTGGGCAGTCTTTTCCTGCTGCTGATCCTGGTTATGCTGGGACTGACCTCCCTGAACCGCTACCCGGATATGAAGGCGGTGACGGCCCTGTTTACGGATGCCGCCGGCGCACTCTGGGGAGGTGCGCAGGGGCGGGAGACGGCCCAAAAGCAGGAGGCGCTGACCGTGGAGGAAGCGCAGGCGGAAGAAGCACAGGGGCAGGAGGCGCAGGCGGAGGAAGCGCAGATTGAGGAAGCCCTCCCGGATGAAACCGCCGTTTGGGAAGAGTCCCTCCCGATGGCCCGGGACGGGCAGGTGGAATGGAGGATCGGCGAACAACCGTCTGTTTCGGAATCTTCTTTTGTACAGGAAACCGCAGTGCAGGAAACCGAGGCACAGGAAACCGAGATACAGGAAACCACGGCACAGGAAAGCGGGACGCCTCCCGCAGACAGGGAGGAGACCGCGCAGCAGGCGATTGCCAGACCGGAGACTTATGTGGTAAAAAAAGGAGACAGCCTGGCGCAGATTGCCAGAAAATTTTATGGCGATACCTCAAGACTGAACGAAATCTGTGAGCTCAACGAAATTGAAGACCCGGACCAGATCCGCCCCGGACAAAATATTTTGCTACCGTAGGAAAAAAGAGTATGCTATAATGAAGGACAGCAATCCGCGCCGCTGCGGCCGGATTCCGGGAACTATGTACGGTACCGATGGAGATTGCAATGACGGATATCAGAGAATACCTTCAGAAAAAGCAAAAGCGTCCGGACAGGGAAAAGGACGATTTTAAAAAGCAGATCCGGAAACATCGGGTGAAAGTCTTTCTGAGGCTGGCGGGAATCGCAGCTGTGCTGGCCGTCCTGACCACGGTGGCGGTTGTGCAGCTTAAAAACCAGACCTATTCCGGCTATGTGGTGGTCTCCACCGTGGACAAGCCGCTGTATGACGGCTCCACGGTAAAAGAATACCAGAACGGATACCTGACCTACAGCAAAGACGGGATCAACTATACGGATGCCAAGGGAAACGCCATCTGGAACCAGACCTACCAGATGCAGTCCCCCATTGTTTCCGTCAGGGGCCAGTGGGTGGCAGTGGGAGATTACAACGGTCATATCATATACAATATTGATCAGAACGGCACGGTGCAGGAGATTGACACCAACCTGCCCATACGGAGCCTGACGGTTTCGGCAAACGGCGTTGTGGCCGCCGTGCTGGAAGACGGGAGCGTCACCTGGATTAACGTCTACAATCCCTCCGGGGAAAAAGCGGTAGGCATTAAAACCACCATGCAAAAATCCGGATACCCCATGTCCATCTCCCTGTCTGACAACGGGAAACTGATGGAAGTTGCCTATCTGCGGGTGGAGAGCGGTTCCATGAAAGGCGTGGTCAGCTTTTATAATTTTGATGAAGTGGGGCAAAACTATACGGATACCATGGTAAGTTCCTATGAATATGCGGATTCGGTGATTCCCTGCTGCGCTTTTATGAACGGCAGCACCGCTTTCTCCGTGGCGGACAACCAACTGGTGCTCTATGAAGGGGCGGAAATTCCCAAAAGTATTTTCCAGGTGCTGCTGAGCGAAGAAATTGTGGATGTCTTCTACAGTGAAAAATATCTGGGCCTGGTCTTTTGGGGGACGGAAGGGACGGAAAAATACAGACTGGACGTGTATGATACCGGGGGCAGCCTGGTTTTATCCTATCCGTTTTCGATGGAATACAGGGATATCATCTTTTCGCGGGACAATCTGATTATTTATAATGAAGCGGAATGTTTGATTGCCGGCCTTAACGGCAGGGAAAAATACAGAGGGGACATTACGGAACAGACTTATCTGCTCAAGGCGCTGGGTGGCAACCGTTATCTGGCCGTAACCAAAGATTCCCTCGATACGATAGAGATGAAATAGGAGCACATATGAATTTATTACTGATCCTTCTCATACTGGCCGCCGTCTGGCGGGGATGGCGGGAAGCAAGAAGGGGATTGATTGACGCGGCAGGAAGGCTGATTTCCCTGTGCCTTTCCCTCTTTGTCCTCTCCCTTGCGATCCTGCTTTATACCAGTATCCGGGAAAAAGATACCAAAAACATCATTCTGTCCGTGATCGCAATCCTGCTGACCGGGGGCGCAGCGAAACTGATCCATTTTTTGATCAAATCCCTTTCCGGCCTTGCGCGCCTGCCGCTCATCGGCCTGGTCAACCGCGTCCTGGGAATGGCCGTGGGCGTTTTGGAGGCGATAGTGGCGCTTTGGATTGTGTATGTGATCATAGCGGCTTTCGATACGGGAAGCTTCGGACAGCTGATCGGGCAGTGGACCCAGGACAGCGAAATTTTGCAGGTGCTGTTTCGGATGAACCGGATTGCATACTGGATTGCGGATCTTTAAAACCTCGATTTTGTCCGATGAACGCCAGGGTTAAGGTCAACCTATCTGCAGCAATTGGCAGTGTGACCGGACCCTGGCGTTATTGTTTTGCATTATAATGATATTTTTGGAAAAAATGGGGTTGACATTTTTAAAAATCTAATGCTATAATAAAAACCCACCGCGAGGAGCGGGGGAGCGGATTTGAAAAAATCCAAAAAAGCGCTTGACAAGGCGGACGGCTTTTGATAAGATAAGAAACCGTCGCGGCACTGAAAAGCGCGGCGGACTTCCAAAAGGAAGTTCAAAAAAATGAAAAAAGTCCTTGACAGGGAGCGAGCCGCATGATAAGATATAACACGTTGCGGCGAGCGGGAAACCGGCCGGGACAA
>CALWGP010000074.1 GCA_944380095.1 uncultured Lachnospiraceae bacterium
TAGTCGGTCATGCGCTCGGTCATCAGATACTCCCCGTATCCCTGCAGTTCGCTGCCCAGGGCTTCCTTATATTCTTCTGCGGACTCATAGCCGTAGCTTGCTGCGTTCTCTTCCAGATCCGCCTCGATATCCTCCTGGGTGACGGTCATTCCTTCTTTTTCGGCAATGGCCTCCAGCACCAGGATCTGCTTCACCGCTTCCTCTGCGGACGCCTGCATCTCCGCTTCATACTCCTCCTGGCTCAGCCCCGTCCCGTAAAGCAGGAAGGTCTCCAGGTCCATGCCGTACATGCTGGCCTGATAGGTCAGGTTGGACACAAGACGGTCATAGTAACGTTCCACCATGGCTTCCGGAACCGCCTTGAAGGTAGCGTTTGCGCTCACCGCCTGAAGGACGGCGGTTTCCACTTCCGTTTCCCGCTGCGCTTCCGCCACGCTCATCAGGTTATCATATGCGTACTGCCGGTATTCCTCCGCCGTGGTAACGCCTTCCAGTTCCAGGCCCGCCACGAAGTCATCGTCAAACTCCGGCGTAACTTCCTCGTAAATATGGTTCATGGTGATGGTAAACACCACGTCCGCGCCCGCCAGGGAAGGATTGTTGTTATAGGGGATGGGGAAGGTCAGGTTTAAGTCCTTGGTCTCGCCGGTCTTCATTCCCACGATTCCCTCTTCGAACCCTTCAATATAGCCGCCGGAACCCAGCGTCATCTCATAGTTTTCCCCGGTGCCGCCCTCAAAGGCCTCGCCGTCTTTGGTGCCCACAAAGGTGATGTCCACCAGGTCGCCGTTCTCCGCCGCGCGGTCGGTGATCTCGTTTTTCTCTTTATTGGCGTCCAGTGCGCTGGCGATGTAGACTTCCACCTGGTCGTCCGTCACTTCTGCGGGAGCCACGGCCACTTCCACGCCGATATAATCTCCCAGCTCCACATAATCCGCCACGTTAAGGTTGTCCAGGTAAGCTTCCTGGGGATATACCTTTTCTTCTGTTTCCGTTTCCGCAGCGCTCTCTTCCGCAGCCGCAGTACTCTCCTGAGGCTCTGCGTCATTGCCGCAGCCGGCCAGCGCCAGCGTCAGCACGAATGCAGCCCCCATTGCTTTCAGCCATTTCTTTTTCATTTTCGCTTCCTCTTTCTTCTCTTCTGATGCGGCTTCCCCGTCAGCCGGCGCCGCATTGTCATTCATTTTAGCATACTTTTTGCGCTCTTACAATACCGGAGACAGCAGACGGCAAATCTGTTCCTTAAAGCGGATCCACAGCGATCTGCCCTGGTACATGTCCTTTGTAATGCGGGTGCACAGCTTTAGGTCCTCCCGGAAGATCCGCTCCATCTCCCGGGCCGTTTCCTCGTCATAAATCATGGCGTTGACTTCAAAATTCAGGGAAAAGCTGCGGATATCCATGTTCGCCGTGCCAAAGCAGCAGGCTTCCCCGTCGATGGACACGCCCTTGACATGGAGGAATCCGTTGTCGTAAGTATAGCAGTTGGCCCCGGCCATGACCAGTTCGCCCATGTAAGAATAGGTGGCCCAGTAAACAAAGGGATGGTCCGGCTTGCAGGGGATCATCAGGTTGACTTCCACCCCGGACAAAACCGCCATTTTCAGGGCGGTCAGAATGGACTCATCCGGGATAAAATAAGGCGTCTGGACAAAAATCCGCTTTTTGGCCTTGTGGATCAGCCGCAGGTAATTGTCCCGGATCACCTGCAGCGAAGAATCCGGGCCGCTGGAAATAATCTGGATCTGGGTATCCCCGCAGGCTTCCTCCGGATAAACCAGATATTCCGGCCTGGAAAACAGGTTTTCCCGGGCCGCGTAATCCCAGTCCTGGATATAGCGGATCGCCAGGGCCGTCACGGCGCTTCCCCGGATCCGCAGATGGGTGTCCCTCCAGTGCCCGAATTTGGGATCCAGACCGATATACTCTTTGCCGATGTTAAAGCCGCCCACATAACCGATGGTGCCGTCGATGATCGCAATCTTCCTGTGGTTGCGGTAGTTGACGCGCAGATGCAGCGGTCCCAGCAGGGCCGGGAAAAATACCGCTGTATCGATCCCGCTGCGTTCCAGCTCCTTCCACATCTTTTTGTGCACGCTGCGGCACCCCATGGCGTCATAGAGAATCTTGATTTCCACTCCCTGGGCCGCCTTTTCCAGAAGCACTTCCCGGATCCGCCTAAACAAAACGTCGTCCTTGATAATATAGTACTGCAGGAACACATAGTGTTTTGCATTGCGGATATCTTCAATCAGGGCGTCGAACTTATCGTTCCCGTCCGTAAAGATTTTGACTTCATTGTCCCCGGTCAGCACCGCGTCCCCGCTTTCCAGGTTAAAATAGACCAGGTCCGAAAAACCGGAAAGCTCCGGGTTTTTCCTTTCCAGAATCCTGCTGCGGACCGTGTACTCCTGCCTGCGCACCGCGTCGCTGACCTGGTCCTCAATTCCCTTGATCTGGAACATCCTGCGCTTGTGCATATCCGTTCCCGCCAGCAGATACAGCAAAAATCCCACGCCGGGCAGGGCGTTTAAAACCAGAAGCCAGGCCCAGGCCGACTTCGGCTCCTTGCGCTGGAAGAATATGATGACGATGGACAAAAGGAAGTTTAGCAGAACCATGTGATCCGCGACATATTTCCCCGCCTGGCACAAAGATTCCCAAAAAAAGTAAAGCAGTTCCATCCCCTTCCTCCCTTCTTTCTGAAACGGCAAAAAGGAACTGTTACTTACTATATAACATTCTGCCCCAAACTGCAAGAAACCGCTTGTCTAAATTCCGATTCTCTGCTACAATAGTTTGGCAGATTTGATACCAATCCGAAGGAGGAAGTTCGTCTATGAACGCACTGACAATCGTGCTTCTCGTCATCCTGGTCCTTTTGATCGCTGCGGTGGTCGGTCTTTATTTCCTCGGGAAAAAGGCCCAGAAAAAGCAGGAAGAGCAGCAAAGACAGATCGAGGCTTACAAGCAAACCGTTTCGATGCTGATTATCGATAAAAAGAAGATGAGGCTAAAGGACGCAGGGCTTCCCCAGGCGGTCATCGATAATACCCCCAAGCTTATGCGCCGTTCCAAGCTTCCCATCGTCAAGGCCAAGGTCGGTCCCCAGATCGTTTCCTTAGTCTGCGACGACAAGATTTTCGACATGGTTCCCGTCAAAAAAGAAGTAAGGGCCACGGTCAGCGGCATTTACCTCACCAATGTGCGGGGCCTGCACGGCAACCTGCCCCAGCCTGTTTCCAAAAAGAAAAAGGGCTGGCTGAAGCGCAACGTAGAAAAACTTCAGGAAAAGACCGGCGCCAAGCCCCTCAAATAAACCAAAATCATTACAGCGCCCGTTTCAGACGGCCTTCCGGCATTGCCGGCCGGTTCCTGGAACGGGCGCTGTTTTTACGTCGTATCAAAGGACTTCGGATGCGCACGGATCCGGTTTCACCGCTTAAGCGCTGCGTGCGTGCGTCTTACGGTTTTTGGCGCGGCGGTCAGAAGCAGCAGATAAACCCGGTTCTTCCGGGTAAGCCAGGGATTGGTCAGGGTATCCCGGATATGGCGGCGCAGATAGCGGACCACATTGCGGTAAAACGGATCCTTTCTGTCCATCCTCCCTACGGGAATGTGCAAAAGGTAGTCCAGCCGCTGGAAAAGGCCGAAGCGGACCGCCTCCCCTTTCAGTTCCGGATAACGGCTGTTTACCAGTTCCTCCACAAAATCCGCGTTTTCCACAATGTCCAGAAAGACCCTGGAAAAATCGTCCGGATCTTTTTTCCGGGTGTTGCTGCCCATCCGGTAAAAAACATGGTACATCTGCTGCGGCAGGATGCAGACCCCCGTGCCCTCCGCAAGCATTTCCACCAGCAGGCGGAAATCCTCGTTCAATTTGCCCTCCGGGAACCTGCGCTTTTCAAACAGCTTCCTTCTCACCAGTTTGGTGCAAAAAGAGCAGTCCCCCCGGTGCAAAAGCAGTTCCCGCAAAAAGTCCCGGGCAGGACAGAAGGTGACTTTTTTGGGCGGGATACATACGTCCGGCCTGCGGTTCCCGTCCCCGTCGATCTCGTCCCGGGAAGCCTGGGCGATATCCGCGCCGCTTCTTTTGGCCTCCTGCAAAAGCAGACGGTACATCCCGGCGTCGATCCAGTCGTCGCTGTCCACAAAGCCGATCCATTCCCCTTTTGCTTCCTTAATCCCCAGATTGCGGGCAGAGGAAGAGCCCCCGTTTTCCTTGTGGAAAACCCGGATTCTGTCATCCTCTTTCGCCATCCGGTCACAGAGGATGCCGCTTTGGTCCGTAGAACCGTCGTCCACCAGGAGGATCTCCAGGTTCCTGTAGTCCTGGCTGCGGATACTGTCCACGCAGCGCTTCAGACAGTCTTCAATATTGTAAACCGGCACAATGACGCTCACCAGTTCTTCGCCATAGCCCGTTTCTGCCGCTGTCTTGTTTTGCTTCACCCTTTTGCCCTCATCTTTCGCTTTTCTTTTCAAAGGCCCGCTTTTTTGTCATGGGTTCCTCAGCCTTCCAGCGTTCCCTCATTATATTTCCAGTTTGCCGCAAGGACGGGGGCCGCAGACAGGGGCCCTTTTTGGGGAATGGCCGGCTTTCCTTCCTTCCATCCTTCATAAAACTCCAGACATGCCCGGGCCGCCTGCTGCGCGTTCCATTCCCCTGCGATGGTATGATAGGCCGCCCGTCCCATCCGCTCTGCCTCTTTTGGATCCCGCAGTACGGCCATGGCCTTCCCGGCAAAGGCCTCATAGCTTCCGTCCCCGTAAACCATCCCGTTTTCCCTGTCCCGGATCAGAAAAGGCGTCGCCCCCGCGCGGGCATTGGCGATACAGCAGCAGCCGCTGTTCATGGCTTCGTTGACCACCGTCCCCCATCCTTCCAGATAATTGCTGGTAAACAGATGGACGCTGCAGCGTTCCATCACATCCCGCACCCTGTCGGGCGTTAAAAACCCGTAAAAGGTAAAATAAGAGGAAAGGCCGCTGCCGTAAATTTCTGCTTTCAGTCCTTCTTCCATGGGGCCGCTGCCGATAAAGTGCATATGGAACCGCAGTCCTGCAGCCTTTAATTCCTTTGCCAGCCGCACGGCATATTCCGGATGCTTTAGGGGGATCATCCGTCCCGCCCATACGATCTGGACTTCATCGTTTCTTTTCCCGTCAAACAGCCTGTCTTCCTCGTAGAGCCGAAGTTTCGGGAAATAGCCGAATTTCAGCTTTTTGTCCGGATAAGCGCGGATAAGGGAAAAGTCGGAAGCCACATAGGCTCCCGCGCACAAAAGCCACACCGGGCGGTTTCGAAACCGGATATGTTCCCGGTATTTGGCCATAAGCCCCTTGGGCGAAACGGCTTTCCACTGTCCTTCCCGGTAAATCCGCTCGCTGATTCTAAACGTCAGCCTGTCCGAAGACAGCCGGGGCAAAAACAGGTCCGTGCGCCGTGTCCACCCGGCCAGCACCAAATCCGCCTCTTCGATGAGCCGGCGGCACAGCGCCTCCTCCCGGTCCGAAAATTTCACATAGGGGATTTTTCCCGGGTCCAGCCCCCATCCCATCTTTACCCGCTCTTCTTCCATCGGTTCGGTCTGGATAAAGGTATAATCCGCCCCCAGCTTTTCATACAGGGCGTCGGAGAAAGGAATCTGGTGATGGTTGATATAATTGGAAATAAATACGGTTTTCATAAGATCTCCCGGTAAGCTTCCATCAGCTGCTGATAATTGTGTTCCGGATCATATTCCCGGGCGGCAAACTGCCGCTCCGACTTGGAAAGCGACTGTGCCAGGCCGTCCGAAGAAAAAATCTCCTTCACCGCCCGGGCCAGGTCCCGGGGATTTCCCTTTTCAAACAAAAGACCGCCCCGCTTATCCTCCACCACGCTGGGAATCCCGCCCGCCCGGCTGGCCGCCACAGGCAGCCCCAAAAGCTGGGCCTCGGCCACGGAATTGGGGGAATTTTCCACGGCGGAGGGACAGACAAAGACATGGCTTTCCAGCAGGACCTTCTTCATTTCTTCCGCCTGCAGGGGCCCCAGGACCTCCACCCTGCCCTGCAGCCTGTTTTTGCAAATCAGCCGGCGCAGATACCGGCCATATGCCGGAATTTTCAGCCGGCTTTTGATCCCTCCCGTCCCCAGGATACTGTTGCCCGCCACAGAAATCACGGTGTCCGGATAATCTTGCAGGATTTCCTGCATTGCTTGCAACAAATAATGAAATCCCTTCAGGGGATAATCTCCCTGGGTGAGGAAAATCCTGTGTTTCCTGCATAAATCCAGGTCCCAGCCGCCCTCGTAGAAACAGTCCCTCATGGTTTCGTTGAGTTTATGATAGACGGCCCTGGGATTGACGCTGTAGGCATATTCCCGGTCAAACCCCGTGCGTCCGGCAATATGGCCGGCCAGCCGCAAAAGCTTTTCCTCCCGCTGTCCCCGCAGCAGGAATTTTTCCTGCTGCTGCTTTATGCTGTCCTTTCGAAGCACATCCCGCAGGGTCCTGCTCTCCTGTACCCTGACGGGCAGATCCGCCATATATTCCTCCGCTATCTTCCCGCAGATCCCCTGGATTCCCACCAGGGTTTTGGCCGGCTGGTTCCAGACTTTTGCGCAGGCATAAGCGTGGGGAAATTCCGTCCCGAAAATATGCACCACATCCGGCAGGAAATCCGACAGAATCTGTCCAAACCTTGGCCCAAGGGAAGGATCGTCCTGCTCCGGACGGCTTAAATCTTCTCCAAACCCGTAGCAAAAAACCTCTTTCCTCTTTTCCCCAAGGCAGAGTTTTTTTCCGAAGGAGGCCAGTTCCCCTCCCGCCGGGAAACAGATGCCCAGCACGATTCCCCGGCTGTCTTCCCGTAAAAAGCGGCCAAGCACGCCGGACAGCCACCCTTCCCGCACGCTGTAAGGCTCTCCCAGCTGTCTGGCGATTTCCGGCAGCATGATATTGCAGACCCAAAGTACCCTCATGTTCGTTTTCCTTTCCCGAGACGGTAGATTCCTGTTTTCACCTTATTATACGCGAAGGCCCAGTTCTCATTCTCCGCAAGCTTCGTCCGCAGGGGCGCCAGGGTCAAAAGCAGGACCATCCGATAGGCGAAGGCTTTTTTGGCTCCCAGGTACTCCCGTACAATGCAGCGGTGCTCCCGCGCAGACTGTCTCCGGTTTTCCGGCGTTTCCGAAAAACCGCCTCCCTCATAGTCCGCCACCAGCACGTCCGTATGGACGGCTTTTGCCCCCGCCCTGTAAATGCAGTAAAGGAAATGTTCATAATCCGCCCTGACCCGATAACCGGTCAGATATCCCCGCTGCGCAAAAAGGGCGGCGGCATAAAAGCAGACCTGGTGGCAGGGGACGTTGCGGTAACAGGTAAAGTCATTGATCTGTGGGGCGGACTCCACCGCGCATTTCTGTTTCAGGTTGTATTGGTTGCCATAGAGGATGAGGGGCCTTTTCCCAGCCTCTTTTTCCTGTTTTTCAATGGCTTCCGCAATCCGCGCCAGCACGGTTTCGTCATGGAAGGCGTCCCCGCAGTTTAAAAACTGCACGTACCGTCCCTCCTTTTTTTCCACCGATTCCAGCGCCTGGTTCATGGCGTCATAGATCCCCCTGTCCGGCCGTTTTTCCACGCGGATCCTGGGGTCTGCCGGCAGATTGTCCAGGGAAGCGTCCCGGGAACCGCCGTCCTTGATCAGAAGTTCAAAGTCGGGATAGGTCTGTCCAAGCACGCTCTCTACGCTTGTTCGAAGTTTTTCGCCCGGGTTTAGGCAAACCATCACAATACTAAAAGAAATCCGCTCCATTGATCCACACTTTCTTTGTAAATACCCAGGTCTGATAGGGCAGGATGCGGATTCCGCCTCCCGGCGCCGTATACAGAAACCAGACGAAATAAATCAGGGCGAAGAAGGCGGCAGCACCGAAAACCAGCCGCTTTTTCTTCGGATTTTGCAGGGAAGCAATCAGCCCGGGCACCAGGAGGATCTGGGGCGTAATGGCGTAATAAGCCAGCCGGGACACCAGCGGCAAAAAGGAGCCGCAGGTATACAAAAGCAGGCCAAGCAGGTTCAGCTTCAGGAAAAACCGGTTCTGCCCCCCCTGGGGAAACCCTTCTTTCCGGCAGGACAGGGCCAACAAAAATACGGTCAGACACCGCAGGATCCCGGACAGATTGGCTGCGATCCCCACATCCGCCGTCAGATACACCGTATCCTGATAGGTGGGATACAAAAGCAGCGCCAGCTCCAAAACCGGCTGACGGAAGAAAAAAATCCCTGCCGCCAGTACGCAGCCCGCCGCCGTCATCCACCCCTTCCAGGGCAGGCTGGCCAGAACATACAGGGGCAGCACGGCCAGGACGGATTTGTGGAACAGGGCCCCAAAACAGATCAGCAGGACAAATTTCCCGTACTGTTTTGTCCAGGCATAGCGCAGGCCGTATAAGGCCAGGGCCAGCGCAAAATAGTACCGGACCGTGGTAAAGGTCCGAAAATACAGCCCCAGCAGCATAAACAGGGCAAAGGAGCCCGCAAACCAGGCGCTCTGATCGTACATGGCTTTCAGGAAAACAAAAACGGTGGCCGCCGCAAACAGGGCGAACACCAGCAGGTAGTTTTCCCCTCCCCAAAGCGTATAAACGGCCTTCACCACGAAATTAAACCCGGGTTCCGTCACCACATAGGCAGGATCCGTCCCCGCATAAATCTCGTGGAAAGTCTCCACATATTTGCCATAGTCGTTGCCCACATCCACCCGCAGGGCGGCCAGTCCGGTCAGGATCACAAAAAGGGCTGTCAGGCAGAACAGGTCGAAGGCCTGCCGTCGGCTCATCCAAGGCCGCTTTGCACTGCCCCCCGTCCGGGCCAGGCGGCTGCGTCCCGCCGCCGTCCAGGCCAGGGCCATGGTAAGTGCCGTAATTCCCGCATACAGTATCATCGATTAAAATTCCTTCCTGCCGTCCCGGATTCCGGAAAAAAGCAGCTTCCCGGCCTGTCCAAAGCCCATGGCGCCCTCTCCCCACATCTTTCCCCTGCCCTTAAGCAAAAAGCGCAGGCCCATCAGTCCTGCAAGGGGGCCGTAAAGCACATGGTAGAGGACTCCCCTGTCATGGAAAAACTTTTCGTCGTATCCCTTAAACCAGGTGGACGGCCGGGGCACTTCCTCCCCGATCTCTTCCGGCACCGCAAAAACTTTCAGGCCCGCCCGCAGACAGTCCAGCAAAAACAGGCTGTCCTCCCCGTTGGCATACTTTGCCCCGCCGCCGAACAAAAGGGAATAGGACAGGTTCTTGGCATGCATCCGGTCCGTGCGCACAGCGAAGCTGTAGGCCGGATAGCGCCCGCTGTTGTACCAGCGGACCCGGTGGAAACGCTGCGTCCAGTAAGTCCGCCGGTCCGGATGGACCTTTACGTTAAACAAAATCATGTCCGCCCCAGGGTGCTCCTCAAAGGCCCGCAGCACCGTCCCGGCCGCATCCGGGCGATACACGATATCTTCATCGGAAAACAGGCACAAATCCCCGTCCGCCCGCAAAAGCGCGTTGTTCCGGGACAGGCCTACGCCCCGTTCCGCAAAACAGTAGCAGCGCACCCGGCCCTCCGGCCTCTCCCACTGGTCGTACTTATTTTCCTTTCCCTGGATGACCAGGATCGCTTCCGCAGGCAGCTTCATCCGCTCCGCCAGCTTTCGTCCGTCCTTGTCCACCGCCGAAACCAGAATCTGCAGCTTCATAAATCTTCCTCCATGGGATCCGCTCCCTCCTGCAAAAGCCTGTGCCGCAGCGGCCTTCCGTAATACAGGCGCAGGAAACGGTTGTCCGCCTCCGTTATGACCGCGCCCTTCACCGTCACATCCTGCAAAGCAAGGGTGAAAAGGATGGGGGACAGACGCCGCAGACAGGGCGTGCCCTGCTGGATAAGCAGCAAAAGCGGCGCTTCCCGCAGCGTGTCGTAGTCTATCTCTTCCCCTGTCACCTCTTCCAGCAAAACTTCCCGAAACGCTTCTTTGCGCGCCCGGTAAGTCAGGTTTTCATTGAGCGCGGCTTCCCATCGCGCTTCCGGTTTCCTGGTGCGGTAGCCGAATACCCGCAGGCCGTATCTGTGGCTTAAATCGGATTCCAGAAGGACGGAATCGTCCAGGATATACCACCCTGCCAGAAGCAGCGCCCCGGCCACAAGGCCGAGAATTGCGCCCAGCGCAGCCGCATTTGCCGCCCTGTTTTCCGGGACCACCCGCGCAGCGGGCACGGTCTTCCAGGCTTCAATGCCGGTCAGTCCCCGGCCCTGCATGGTTTCCCCAAAAGCCGCCATGGCGCCGATGTAGGCCACGGCGATCCGGTTGGACAGTTCTTCATCCTCCGTGGTGAAGTAAGCCGTCAGAAATTCCGGATCCGAAGCGATTTCGGTACTGAGGCTGTCCTCAATTTCCTGACGGTCCGCCTCGGGCACCGCCTCCATTACCGGCAGGACCACCCGGTCGGATTTCATCATGTCGCCCCAGGTATAGGCGTTGTACTCGTTGATAAACTCCTTTAGTACCTCGTCCTCTTCCCGGATGTCATAGCCGATAAAAAACAGCACCTCGGCCCGATACTTGGGCGGCCCCATGGTCACCTGCCGGACAATGGCATAAAGGGCTGCGGCCAGAAGCGCCCCGGCCAGCGCTGCCGCCAGCACCGTCCACAGCCTGCCCTGTACGCAGAGGAAAAACCGCTTCAGGTCCACTCCCTGCCCCCAGTAATCCTCCCGCACTGCAGCAGGAATTTTTGGCGTTCCTTCCCGTTTTGCCATCTATTTTTCACCCTCTTCCACTTCGTGTTTCATGGCTGTTACCTGTCTGGCGTCCACCCCTTCCGTGCTGTCCGGGGAAAACAGGATTTTCAGCGTCAAAAGCATCAGTTTCAGATCCAGCCAGACCGTATAGTTTTCGATATAGAAAAGATCCAGTTTCAGCTTGTCATAAGGGGTGGTGTTGTACTTGCCGTAAACCTGGGCGTATCCCGCAAGCCCCGCCTTGACCTTCATGCGGAAGGCAAATTCCGGCATCTCCTCCATGTACTGGGCGATGATCTGGGGGCGCTCCGGCCTGGGACCGATAAAGGACATCTCCCCTTTTAAAATATTGATCAGCTGGGGAAGCTCGTCGATGCGCACCGCCCGGATAAATTTCCCGATGGGCGTAATGCGGGAATCGTGTTTGGAGGCCAGCCGGGCCACCCCGTCTTTTTCCGCGTCCACCCGCATACTGCGGAATTTCAGGATTTCAAACTCCTTTGCATCCCTGGTGCAGCGCACCTGTTTATACAGGACGGGCCCCTTGTCGTAGAGCTTGATCACAAGGGCCGTCACCAGCATAATGGGGGAGGTGATCACAAGCAGGATGGCAGCGCATGCCAGGTCGATCAGGCGCTTTACGATCCGCTGTTCCACCCGCAGGGCACATTCCCGAGTCAGCAGGATCGGCGTGTCAAACAGATGGAGCTGGGTGCTGCCCTTGACGATCACATCCGGGATCTTGGGCATCATATAAATCCGGATGGAACGGCTGTAGCAGTATTTGAGCAGCACGTTGCGGTCCTTGGTATGGAT
>CALWGP010000075.1 GCA_944380095.1 uncultured Lachnospiraceae bacterium
GAAGGCACCGAAGATGTGGTTCCGTTCATCAAGTATCTGCTGGGGACCATTCTTTCCGCCTACAAGGATTTTGAAGATCGCTTTGCTCTGGTGGAGACCAAACTCCCTGCCCTGGAGACTGTGCGCCGGGCGACCATGGAGAAAATCGGCCGGTTTACGAAGCAGGACATTCGGGAATTGTGCCCTTCACTCAGTATCAGCTCCATCGAAGGGGCGCTGCGGAAATTGGTGGCATCCGGCGAACTGAAACGGGAGGGCGCCGGAAAGAACATTTGCTATTACAGATTAAAATGATTCCCTTCATGAGGCAGGTGGTGGTTTGTTTTTGTGAAAAAGGCACCACAGATCGAGCCTGTGACGCACGGAAGTTGTAGAAAACAAGTTAACACAACGGACATGTTTGCCGGGAAACTTCTGTTTCCGGGCGTCCTGTGCTATACTGGTATACGAAGAAAACCGACGCAATGCAGAAGGGAGAAACAATAATGGAAGCGGTTTTGCAGGAAAGAGAGAAAACCATCGCCTGCCTGAAAGAGGGAAGGACGGTCCTGGGGATTGAGTTTGGCTCCACCCGGATCAAGGCGGTGCTGATTGATGAAAGCCATACCCCTATCGCGGTGGGGAGCCACGACTGGGAAAACCGGCTGGAAAACCGGATCTGGACTTACAGCCTGGAGGATATCCGGATCGGTTTGCAGGACAGTTACCGGAAGATGGCGGAGGCGGTATACCGGGAGTACGGCGTGCCCCTTACCCGGATCGGGGCCATGGGGTTTTCCGGCATGATGCACGGCTATATGCCTTTTGACAAAGAAGGGAATCTGCTGGTTCCTTTCCGTACCTGGAGAAATACCATGACGCAGGAAGCTTCCCGCCGGCTGACGGAAAGCTTCGGGTTCCAGATTCCCCAGCGCTGGAGCATTGCCCATCTGTACCAGGCCGTTTTAAACGGGGAAGAACATGTGGGACGGATCGCTTTTCTGACCACACTGGCCGGCTATATCCACTGGAAGCTCACGGGGCAGAAAGTCCTGGGGATCGGGGAAGCTTCCGGGATGTTCCCCGTGGATTGTGCAAAGAAGGATTACGACAGCGCCATGCTGGACCGGTTCGACGCTTTGACGGCACAGAAAGGATACTCCTGGAAGATCAGGGAAATCCTTCCCAAAGTACTGACGGCCGGAGAAAAAGGGGGCGTCCTGACAAAAGAGGGGGCCGCTTTTTTGGATGAAACCGGTGCGCTGCAGCCCGGCGTCCCTGTCTGCCCTCCGGAAGGAGACGCGGGAACCGGGATGACGGCCACGGACAGCGTCGGGAAACGGACCGGCAACGTTTCCGCGGGAACCAGCGTATTTTCCATGGTGGTCCTGGAAAGACCCTTGCTGGCCCTGCACCCCGAGATTGACCTGGTGACCACGCCCTGCGGGGACCCGGTGGCCATGGTGCACTGCAATAACTGTACTTCCGATTTAAATGACTGGGTAGGACTGTTTGAACAGTTCGCAAATCTTTTGGGAGTGAAAACGGACAGGGGACAGCTGTTTTCCCTGCTGTACCGAAACGCCCTGGAAGGGGATCCGGACTGCGGGAACCTGATGGCATGCAATTACTTTTCCGGGGAACATATCACCGGGTTTGAGGAAGGACGGCCCCTGTTTGTCCGCTGTCCGGACAGCCGCTTTACGCTGGCCAATTTCATGCGCACCCATTTGTACGCGGCCCTCGGGACTTTGAAAGTGGGAATGGATATCCTGCAAAAGGAAGAAAAGGTAAAAATTGACCGGATTACCGGCCATGGAGGGTTGTTCAGGACTCCTAAGGCCGGGCAGAAAATCCTGGCGGCTGCCCTCAACGCGCCTGTATCGGTGATGGAAACGGCCGGGGAAGGGGGCGCCTGGGGAATTGCCCTGCTGGCGGCTTATATGCTGCGCAAAAAAGAGGGGGAGACGCTGGAAGCCTATTTAGAGGACCGGGTTTTTGCGGGAAGAAAAGCGGTCTGTGAAGAACCGGATCCGGTAGATGTGGAAGGCTTTGACCGGTTTATTGAAAGATATCGCGGCTGCCTGCCCGTGGAACGGGCGGCGGTGGACTGCATGAAGGAAGGAGACTGCTAAAAATGCTGGAAGCACTGAAAGAAGCGGTATGTGAGGCCAATAAAAAGCTGCCGGGATACGGGCTGGTAACGTTTACCTGGGGAAACGTCAGCCAGATTGACCGGGAAAGCGGCCTGTTTGTCATCAAACCCAGCGGGGTGGAGTATGACCGGCTTAAGCCGGAGGATATGGTGGTGATGGATCTGGACGGAAACCAGGTGGAAGGAAAACTGCGGCCTTCCTCCGACACGCTTACCCATATCGAACTGTACAAAGCGTTTGAATCGGTGGGCGGGATCGTCCATACCCACTCTTCCTATGCGGCCAGCTGGGCGCAGGCGGGACGGGACATCCCCTGTTACGGAACCACCCACGCGGACTATTTTTACGGGGAAATCCCCTGCCTGCGGGGCCTGACAAAAGAGGAAATCGAAAGCGCCTATGAAAAAAACACAGGCCTTTTGATTGTCAAAGAATTTGAGAGGATGGGAAAGGATCCGCTGGCTGTGCCGGCCGTTTTGTGCAAAAACCACGGCCCCTTTGCCTGGGGGAAAGACGCCATGGAGGCGGTGCACAATGCGGTTGTGCTGGAAGAAGTGGCGAAGATGGCGTACCGGTCGGAAATCATTAACCCGCGGATTGCGCCTGCACCCGGGCCGCTGCAGGATAAGCATTACTTCAGAAAGCACGGGAAAGATGCGTACTACGGTCAGAATTGAGGACCGTTGTCAGAAAGCTCGGCTTTCTTTCATGCCGCAGAAAATGTAAGTTCTCTGTAAAAATGCACAAAAAAGGCAGGAAACGGTCGAAAAGGGAGTTTTTTTATCACCAAACTTATCCACAGCAAAAAAAGGAGAAATTGCTTGTATTTGAACTTATACACCCATTTATCCACATTATCCACAGGAAAAAAGGGGAAAGCGGTACCTAAGAAAGAAAGGGAAAAACAAACGCCTGTTTTGTGAGGTTATACCAAAATCGGGGAAATAAATCATAATATCGTTAAAAAATAATTATCTAAAAATTCTGATTATTCTCAGAAAGATTCAGAAAACATTGCTTCACTTCCCGGGGTATGCTATAATTTATTCAGGAAATCCGACTGGGAATCCAGGGACCGGCATTTCCGAATTTGGACCGGAAGGGATGATGATTGTATGAAGATTGTGATCAGCGGAAAGAACATCGATGTAACCACGGGGCTGCGCAGCGCCATTGAGAACAAACTGGGCAAACTGGAAAAATACTTCACCGCGGATACGGAAGTGATCGTGACCTTGAGCGTGGAGAAGGAACGGCAGAAGATTGAAGTGACGATCCCGGTGAAGGGCAGTATCATCCGCTCGGAGCAGACAAGCAACGACATGTATGTTTCCATCGACCTGGTGGAGGAGATCATTGAAAGACAGCTGAAGAAATATAAAAATAAACTGATTGCACAGCATCAGTCCGGCGGCAGCTTCCAGCCCGCCTATCTGGAGCAGGATTTCGACGAAGACGAGGAAGTGAAGATCGTCAGGACCAAACGGTTCGATATCAAGCCCATGTATCCGGAGGATGCATGCGTGCAGATGGAGCTTCTGGGGCACAACTTCTTCGTATTTTACAATGCGGAGACGGACCAGGTGAATGTGGTATACAAAAGAAAGGGCAATACTTACGGGCTGATTGAACCGGAAGTATGATCCATAAAAGGACAGGCCGCATCGGATGCGGCAGCGACAGCAGGGCCGGCGGCCGGAACGAAGGTTTCGGCCGCCGGCCCCTTGCTTTTGCGCCAAAAACAGGGCATAATGGGAACGGGCGCAAGCCCCGAAAGAGAAAACGGGAGAAATTCTGATGATAATGATAATCAATATAGCGGCCTTTTGCCTGTTGGTCCTGTGCCTGGCCATCCGGTTTGAAGAAAAGATCGCAGAGGTGATTCCCACAGGCGTCTGCCTGCTCATTTTTATACTCTACGGACTGGCCTTTTGGAACCGGCTTTCCTGGATCGACGGGATCGGGGCCGCTTTTTTGCTTCTTTGGCTGTGTTGGATGGCGCTGGGAGGAAAGGAGAAACGAAAGCTTTTTTGGGCGGCGGCCGGGCGGGCCGTGGGAGGGATTTCCACCCCTGCAGCGGTGATTGCGCTGGCAGGGGCCGCGCTGCTTTTTAGCGGCCGGGTGACCGTCTGGTGGGATGATCTGAATTTCTGGGCTACGGATGTGAAAGCGCTGTACGGGCTGGACGGATTTGCGGCCCGGTATACCAATGCAGCGCCGGAATTCGGGGACTATCCGCCGGGCCTGCAGCTTCTGAAATGGTGGTTTGTACACTGGGACGGGGAAGGGTTTTCGGAAGGGCTGATGTTTGCCGGCTATGGATTTGGCGTGTTCGCTTTCCTGGTGCCTGTCTTTGGAAAACTGAAAGGGAAAAACCCGCTTGTCGCTGCGGCCGCTATCCTGTGCCTGTGGGCCTTTCCCAGCGTGGCGGAGGTCTTTTACTGTCAGGGAATGTGCGCGGACCTGGCCATGGCGGCCGTTTACGGGGCGTTTTTGGCGGCCGTATTCGACGAGAAGGGACACGGGAAGTTTTTCTACCGGCTCCGGCTGGCGCTGTATCTGGGCGTGCTGGTGCTGATCAAATCCGTGGGCTTTCTGTGGGCTGCCTTCGGCCTGGCCTTTTTGTGGATCCGCTTTTGGGGCCGGGTGCGCAGAGGGGAAGAAAAGGGGATCCGTCCCCTTCTTTGGATAACGGCAGTCCCTCTTTTGTCCGGGGGAAGCTGGCTGCTCTTTTGCCTGGTGATGCGGCGGGTAGCCAAACTTACCGGGGCGGCCTTTTCCATGGCTGCCGGCAATCTGCCGGTGCTGCTTGCAAAAACCAGGCAGACGCTGCTTGGCTCTTTTGCCGAAGCGTTTGCATTCTGGCCCCTGCACAGGGGAAGTACCTGGGGGGTGGATTTTTCCCCGCTGGGCCTTTTTTGCACGATCTGTGTGATTTTGTTCCTTCTGTGCAAAAAAAAGGTTGTTTCCAGGGCGGACGCACGGCTGCTGGGCGTCTTTGTACCCGTCAGCGGCCTTGTCTTTTACGGGATCAACCTGGTGAGCCATCTGACCATTTTTGCGGCGGAAACCCAGTATCTGGAACCCTTCGGCATGGTTTCTTCCATCGAACGCTACGGCGCGCCGTTTACCATAGGAACGCTGTATCTTCTGGCCAGCCTGTACCTGTCTTGGGAACCGGACGAAGACGGGGGGAAAGACGGAACGGTTTTCCGGGCGCTTAGGCGATGGAAAGGATGGCTGGTCTGTCTGGCCTTTGTGGCTTTAAGCGCCCACTGGCCGCAGGTGTGGCAGGGATTTGCAGGATACCGCCAAACCAGCCGGGAGGACCTGGCCGCCAGGGAAGAGATGATTTCCCCCGAATCCCGGCAGTTTCTTGCAATGGCACAAGAACTGGACTACGGAAAAGGGATGCGGGTGCTCTACTGCAGGGACGCTGCGGACAATCAGTGGGTGAAAAATACCTATGTGGCCTTCGAAGCCTCCCCCATTTCCCTGGTTTTTGCGTCCCTGGATCCGGAAACCATGGACGCTTCTGCGGTGAGGGACGCCGCCGCTTCTTCCCACGCGGGCTATCTGTACTGCGATCCCATGCAGGGGGACGAAGGGAAATTGTTTTCGGATTTTGGGCAGGAGTTTGAGACGGGGACGCTGTATCGGATTGTGTGGGATAACGGCGGCATGAAACTTGAGCAAGTATGGCAGGACAAGAAACGGGCCTGATCGGAATGGAGATGGAAATGACGGAAAAAAGGAAAATCCCTGTGGTGATTCCGGCCTACGAGCCGGACGAAAAACTGCTGGGACTGCTGGGGGAACTGAAAAAAGAGGGGATCGCCCCGGTTATTGTGGTGGACGACGGCAGCGGGCCAAAGTACAGGAAGCTGTTCGACCGGGCCGAAAAGGAATTCGGGGCCAAAGTGCTCCGCCATGCGGTGAACCTGGGGAAAGGCCGGGCGCTGAAAACGGCTTTCAACGAATGTCTGCAAAGCAGCGGGGAGATCATAGGCTGCGTGACGGCGGACAGCGACGGCCAGCACACCGCAGCCAGCATCCGCAAATGCATGGAGGCCATGCGGGAACATCCCCTGGCGCTGGTGCTTGGCTGCCGCAATTTCGACCAAAAGGATGTGCCGGCCCGGTCGGCTTTTGGCAATAAGCTCACAAGGCTGGTGCTGCAGTATCTGGCAGGGGTTTCGGTCTCCGACAGCCAGACCGGGCTTCGGGGAATCCCCAGGGGGCTGATGGCCCGGCTGATGAACGTTTCCGGGGAACGGTTCGAATTTGAAACCAATATGCTGCTGGAGGCGAAAGCTGCGTCGGTCCCCATTCTGGAAGTAAAGATTCCCACCATCTATCTGGAGAAAAATAAGCGCAGCCATTTCAGGCCCGTGCAGGATTCCATCCGGATCTATGGGATGTTTGGGAAGTTTCTCTTTTCCTCCCTTTCTTCCAGCGTGCTGGACTTGCTTTTGTTCTCCCTGTTTTGCGCCCTGTTTAGGGACAGGACGCTTCTGTACGCCGACTATATTGTGCTGTCCACGGTGGCGGCGCGGGTGCTGTCCGCCGTTTACAATTTCTGCATCAATTACCGGGTGGTGTTTCAAAGCGGGGCAGCGGTGTGGAAATCCGCGCTGAAATATTTCCTCCTGGCTGCGCTGCAGATGGGGTGCAGCGCCTTCCTGGTAAGTCTGATTTATTCCTTTACGGGAGGATGGGAAATTGCGGTGAAGATCCCGGTGGATGTGGCTTTGTTCTTCCTTAGCTTCTGGATCCAGCGGGAAGCGGTTTACCGGTAAAAAGAAGGGAGGGGAAAAGTTGGCCTTTCAGTCATATCCGTTTTTCTGTCTTGTGGGGACCGCGCTGTGCCTTTATTACGCAGCGCCTGCCCGTCTGCGGCTTTGGGTTTTGCTGGCGGCAAACGCTGTTTTTTTCCTGTGGGCGGACGCAGCGTCGGGAATCTGGCTGCTTTTTTCCGTTTTTTCCACCTGGGGCTGCGCCCTGCTGGCGGAAAAAATACCGGGGAAAGGGGCGAAACGCCTGCTTGTCGGCCTCTGCCTGCTGTGCAATTTTGCCCTGCTTATGGTTTTCCGCTATTTCCCGGTGTGGGAAAACCTGGTCAATGAAGCGCTGGGCGGCGGGCTGGCGAGGGTGCGCCTGGATGTGGCGCGAAGATGGAATCTGGCCGCGCCCATAGGCATTTCTTTTTACACGCTGCAGGCGGCAGGCTACCTTTTGGATACTGCCTCCGGAAGGTGCCGGCCCGTCAGGCATCCGGGGAAATACGCGGCCTTTGTTTCCTTTTTCCCCAATCTTTCCAGCGGCCCTATCGAAAGGGCGGGACATTTCCTGCCCCAGCTGGAAGCGGCCCTGACGAAAAAAAGGAGGGAGCTGTTTGATTACGGCCGCTTTGTGCGGGGGCTGACCGGTATCCTGCTGGGCTTTTTCATGAAGCTGGTAATTGCGGACCGGGCGGCGGTTTTGGTGGATCATCTTTTTGGCATGTATGCGGACGGGAACAGTTTTACCATGCTGATGGCGGCGCTGTTTTATTCCGTGCAGCTTTACTGCGACTTTGCCAGCTATTCCTGCATCGCGGCAGGGATCGCAGGGCTGTTTGGATTCGAGCTGATCCAAAACTTCCGGCAGCCTTATTTTGCCCTCGGGTTTTCGGACTTCTGGCGCCGGTGGCATATCTCCCTGAGCAGCTGGCTGCGGGATTATCTCTATATTCCCCTGGGAGGAAACCGGAAAGGGCGGCTGCGCAAGTACGGGAACCTCATAATCGTCTTTCTTGCCAGCGGCCTGTGGCACGGCGGCGCGCCCACTTTCCTGGTATGGGGGCTTTTGTACGGTGTGCTTTTGATTGCAGAAGATCTGTGGCGGCTGGCATGGGACAAATGGCGGAAAGGACGGCCGCAGATTTTTCTGCCGCTTCGCGGCCTTTTGCGGGCGGCAGGCGGCTGCCTGACTTTTTTGACGGTGACCTGTCTGTGGATTGTTTTTCGAAGCGAAACCCTCCCCATGGCCTGGACCTGCCTGAAAAATCTGTTTACCCGGGTGCAGGGCTTTGCTTTCGCAAAGGAATTTCTGTATGCCATGGGGCTGGATCGGACGGAGTTTTGGATTGCGGTGGGGGCGTTTTTGCTGCTTTTGATCCTGGACCTGGTTTCGGAAGTGACCGGGAAGGAAACGGCCGCCTGGATTTATGCTTCCCCCCTGCCCCTTCGATGGGGGCTGTGCCTGGTGCTGCTTTTGGCGGTTTTTGTGTTCGGACGCTACGGTTCCGGGTATGATGCGGCCGGTTTCATTTATCTGAATTTCTGACAGGAGGTTTTCCAATGAAAGCATATAAAAACGGGATCCGCCTCCTTTGTTTTCTCTGTCTGGCGGCGTTTTTACTCGATCTGGCGGACTGCGTCCTGCGCGTCAAATCCCCCCACGGGGTGGACCAGATGCGCTATCTGTACGCCCAGCCGCGAAATAAAATCGACGTGCTTTTCCTGGGCACCAGCCACATGCACTGCAATGTGGACACACAGATTTTGTGGGAAGAGTACGGAATTGCGGCTTATTTATGCACCGGGGCCGAGCAGCCCCTCTGGAACAGCTATTATGCCTTGAAGGAAGCGCTCGAAACCCAGAAGCCGCGCCTGGTGGTGCTGGATGTGTTCGGCCCGGCCCGCTTCTTGGACGATTACCAGCAACAGTGGCTGGACGAAAACCTGGGCGGCATGAAACGGTCTTTCAATAAATGGGAGGCTGTGAAAGCCAGTACTCCCGAAAACCGGCTGGAATTTTTCCTGGGATATCCCAGATATCACGACAGATACGGGAAACTGACGCAGGAAGATTTCTCCGGCTTTTTCTGGAATGCAGGAGAAATGGCCCGGTGGAAAGGATACACGCCCCTGACGGGCTGCGCTTCTTTGACGGAACCGGACATGGGCCACGTTACGGCCAGCCGTCCCATAACGGAAAAGTCGCAGCGCTACTTGGATAAAATCGTGGAGCTGACGCGGGAGGAAGGAATCGGGCTCGCCCTTTTGAGCGCGCCTTACCTGCTGGAGGAAGAAGACCAGGAAGCGTACAACTTCCTGAAAGGACTGGCACGGGAGGAGGACCTTCTGTTTTTGGACTGCAATACGACGGAGGCCTACCGGCAGATGGGGCTGGATTTTTCATCCGATTATGCGGACCACGCCCATTTAAACGAGGGCGGGAGCGCAAAATTTACCGCTTTTTTGGGGGACTGGATCAAGACCAACTATGAGATTCCTGACCGCAGGCAGGAAAAAGGCTATGGTTCCTGGGAAAACCAGTTTCGCAGGCAGGCTGTGCCGGGCGCGGTTTAGGCCGGTCTAAGGGGTAGCTTTCGCCGGGTTCTAAAGGGGTAACTTTCCTTCATAAAATAGGGAAAAAGCCCGGGGGCAGCCATGCGGTTTGGAAAATATCGGGCGGCGATCCTGATTGAACTTTTGCTGATTTTGATCCTGGCAGCCGGATTCTGGACGGACAAAAGACAGGCGGAGCCGGTTTTTGCGGATCCGGGGACCGGCGGGGAGGATACGGCGCAAGGGCAGGGGGATTTTATACGCTGGGTGGATTTTACGGTGCCCTGCGAGGCGCTGGACTTTGCCTACGAACAGGACGTGAAAGCCTATGAGGAAGGAAACCGGCTGGGCTGGGTCAGCCTTCTTGCCTATACGGCGGCCAAATGGGGCGGGGAGTTTGACAGCCGCGCCATGGCGGAAATGAAAGAAACGGCGGCAAAAGCCCTGAAAGAGTCGGAGGAAGGCCGCACGGCCGAAGAGGTAATCGACGGCGCGGGCGCAGAGCTGAAATATTATTCCTATTATAAAGAAGCGTACGGCGCCGTGCTGTCCGGCATGGTGGGAGAGTATGAGCGGCAGGTCAGGCGGGAAGACGGGACCGTGGAATGGGAGAAAGTTTACGGGCTGAAAGCCTATTCCCCCATCGCAAAAGGCTTTGAGTATTCGGACTATGACGACTTCGGGGCCAGCCGCAGCTACGGCTACAGCCGTCCCCACCTGGGACATGATATGATGGGGCAGGTGGGCACGCCCATCGTGGCCGTGGAGTCCGGCTATGTGGAAGTGCTTGGGTGGAACCAGTACGGCGGCTGGCGGATCGGGATCAGAAGCTTCGATAAAAAGCGGTATTATTACTACGCCCACTTGCGCCAGAACTATCCCTATCAGTCCGACCTAAAGGAAGGGGACGCGGTGACGGCCGGCCAGGTCATCGGCTATATGGGGCATACGGGCTACAGCGCCACGGAAAATGTAAACAATATTAAAACGGTGCATCTGCACTGGGGGCTGGAACTGATTTTCGACGAATCCCAGAAGGACTCGGACAATGAAATCTGGATCGACTGCTACCAGCTGAGCCGCTTCTTAAAAAAGCACCGAAGCGAGGTGGAAAAGGTGGAGGGTACGAAGGAATGGGAGCGGGTGTTAAAGATGCGGGATCCGGCGGTGGAAGAGTGGGCAGAAAATGCCACATGAAGCCGAATTTTGCTTGCCCTGTCCCTACCGGTATGTTATAATATTCACAGCGGGCAATGACAAAAAATTAACAATTTAGACAGAAGCCCGATTTCAGGTATCTTTAAATCAAATGGAGGAAGAGACATGGCTAAGAAAATCGTTTTAGCAGGTGCCTGCCGTACGGCGATCGGCGTTATGGGAGGCACATTGAGCACCACACCGGCTGCGGACCTGGGTGCGATCGTGATTAAGAAAGCGTTGGAAAGAGCGGGCGTTCCGGCTGACCAGGTGGATCAGGTTTATATGGGATGCGTTATCCAGGCAGGACAGGGACAGAACGTAGCGCGCCAGGCTTCCATCAAGGCAGGGCTTCCCAAAGAAGTTCCGGCCGTTACGGTGAACGTGGTCTGCGGTTCCGGTTTGAACTGCGTGAATATGGCAGCGCAGATGATCGCTGCAGGCGACGCGGATATCGTGGTAGCGGGCGGTATGGAAAACATGTCTATGGCTCCTTACGCCGTAATGCAGGGCCGTTACGGCTATAGAATGAACGACGGCAAGCTGGTGGACACCATGGTTCACGATGCCCTGTGGGATGCGTTCAACGATTATCATATGGGCATCACCGCAGAGAACATCTGCGACCAGTGGGGCATTACCAGGGAAGAACTGGATGTTTTCGCTGCAAAGTCCCAGCAGAAGGCATGCGCTGCCCAGGAAGCGGGCGCTTTCGATAAGGAAATCGTTCCCGTTACCGTAAAGAAGAAAAAAGAGACTATCGAGTTTAAAAAGGATGAAGGCCCCCGCCCCGGCACCACCGCTGAGAGCATCGCAAAACTTCGTCCCGCTTTCAAGAAAGACGGCCT
>CALWGP010000076.1 GCA_944380095.1 uncultured Lachnospiraceae bacterium
TGCCGGATATTTATTCTGTATGGAATGACGAGGATTGGAGAGAACCCGAAGTTGACGAACAGTATAATCCGGATCGTACGATCTTGAAATTGCCTTTGGTCAGACGAGCGAAAAAAACAAGTGAAAAAAGCAGGCGAAAAAAACAAGCGAAAAAAACAGGCGAAATAGCGGAGTGGCTAGATTTAAGCGAAGCCAGGACCAGAGCTTTATTGAAAGAAATGGCAGACGAGGGAAGTATAGGATCAAGAGGTAAAACAAAGAAGAAAGAATATTATCTTTTAAAAAAGGACGTCTGAGAAAAGAGAAAACAATATGACAGAACACACATTAAAACATATATGCGCGGGAATTGTCGCCCACGTGGATGCCGGGAAAACCACGCTGGCGGAGCGCCTTCTTTTTCTGACGGGAAGCGTGCGCAGGCTGGGCCGGGTGGACCATCAGGATGCCTTTCTGGATACGGACGAGATGGAGCGGAGCCGGGGCATTACGATTTTTTCCAAGGAGGCGCGTTTTTTGCTGGGGGAGTTCGAGGTGGCCCTTCTGGATACGCCGGGCCATGTGGATTTTTCCGCAGAGATGGAGAGGACCCTGCAGGTGCTGGATTACGCCGTGCTGGTGATCAGCGGGGCGGACGGGGTGCAGGGCCATGTGGAAACGCTGTGGAGGCTGCTGAAACGTTATGAGATTCCCGTGATTTTATTTATCAACAAGATGGACCAGGAGGGTACCCGGGAGGAAGAGATCCTGAAAGAACTGCAAAAGAAGCTGGACAGCCGGTGCCTTCGCTTTTGCAGCGGGAAAGAGGGGGAACAGTCCGAGGACGTGTCCGGCAGTTACGCGGCAGAGGCAGGAAAGGGCCTATGGGAAAAATCGGCGCCAAAGGAGCTGTGGGAAGAACTGGCCATGTGCGACGAAAGCCTGCTGGAGCGTTATCTGGAAGGCGGGGCCATTACTTCAAAGGACATTGCGGACCTGATTGCGCGCAGGGAAGTTTTTCCCTGCTGTTTTGGCTCTGCCCTAAAGGGGTTTGGCGTGACGGAGCTTTTGTCCCTGCTGGAAGACGGGATGCGTGCGAAAGAGTATCCGGAACAGTTCGGCGCACGGGTCTATAAGATTTCCAGGGATGCTGCGGGCGTCCGGCTGACCCATTTGAAGGTGACGGGCGGGGGGCTGTATGTGAAAATGCCGCTGACCAACGCCCAGGACGGCCAGGGACAGCCCGGGGAAGAAATCTGGGAGGAAAAAGCGGACCAGCTTCGCCTTTATTCCGGGGATTCTTTCCGGGCTGTGCAAGAAGTCCCGGCAGGAACGGTATGCGCGGTGACCGGCCTGACCAAAACCTGGGCCGGCCAGGGACTGGGCATGGAAACCCAGCCGGTTTTGCCCGTGCTGGAACCGGTGCTGACCTATCGGGTGGGCCTTCCGGACGACTGCGACGTGCACACCATGTATGGGAAACTCAAACAATTGGAAGAGGAAGAACCGGAACTGTCCGTTTTATGGGAAGAAGCTGCCGGGGAAATCCAGATCCGGGTGATGGGGGACGTGCAGATCGAGGTTTTGCGGGACCAGATCCGGAGACGGTTTGACGTGGCGGTTTCCTTTGAAAGCGGCAGCATTGTCTATAAAGAAACCATTGCCGCGCCCGTGGAAGGCATCGGCCATTTTGAACCCCTGCGCCATTATGCGGAAGTGCACCTTTTGCTGGAGCCGGCGGAACGGGGGACGGGGCTGTCCTTTGCCACGGCCTGCAGCGAGGATGTGCTGGACGCCAACTGGCAGAACCTGGTGCTGACCCATCTGGAAGAAAAACGGCACAGGGGAGTCCTGACCGGCGCCCAGATTACGGACATGAAGATCACGCTGCTGACCGGCAAATCCCACTTAAAGCATACGGAAGGCGGGGATTTTAGGCAGGCCACTTATCGGGCGCTGCGCCAGGGGCTGCGCCGGGCGGAAAGCATCCTGCTGGAGCCGGTTTACCGTTTTATGCTGGAAGTGCCTGCCCAGCAGGTGGGGCGGGCCATGAGCGATATCCAGAGGATGCAGGGCAGTTTTGCGCCGCCGGAACTAAACGGCGATGATGCGGTGCTCAAAGGGACCGTGCCGGTATCCGAAATGGGAGGCTATCAGCGGGAAGTGACCGCCTATACCAGGGGACGGGGCCGTCTGACGTGCAGCCTGAAGGGTTATGAACCCTGCCATAACGCCCGGGAAGTGGTGGAACAGACCGGCTATGATCCGGACGCGGATTCGGACAATCCCTGCGGTTCCGTCTTCTGCGCCCATGGGGCAGGCTTTGTGGTGCCCTGGGACCAGGTGGAAGACTATATGCATCTGGAACGATGTTATGTCCCGCAGGAAGAAAAAAACGGGGAAAAAAGGGCGGAGGGATTAAAACCCCTTTCTTCCAAAAGGGAAACCCCGGAACGGTTTGTTTCCCAGGAAGAGATCGACGAGATTTTTGCCCGCACTTATCCTTCCGGAAACGGAAGGGAAAAAAAACGGGGCTATGCGAAGAAAAAGGCGGATCCGGCGCCGGCCAGACCCCGCCGTATCAGGGACGACAATGAGGGGCAGCGTCCTGCGCCCGGGTCTTTCCGGGGCAGCGGCGGGGGCGGCGGTCAGGCCGCGCAGGAAGAAAGCTATCTACTGGTAGACGGCTACAACGTTATTTTCGCCTGGGACAGCCTGCGGCAGCTGGCCGCGGAAAACATTGAGGGCGCCAGGGGGACGCTGATGGATATTCTCTGCGATTACCAGGGCTTCCATCAGTGCACTGTAATTCTCGTATTCGACGCCTACCGGGTGGAAGGCGGACAGGGAAGCGTGCAGAAATACCACAATATCCATGTGGTCTATACAAAAGAAGCGGAGACCGCAGACCAGTATATTGAAAAGACCGTTCACAAAATCGGCAGGAACCACCGGGTTACCGTGGCCACCTCCGACGCCCTGGAGCAGGTAATTATTTACGGCCAGGGGGCCCGGAGGATGTCGGCCAGGGAGCTGATGGAAGAGATGGAGCAGACCAAAGGGCTGGTGCGCCAGACCTGGGAAAAGAAGCGGGAAACAGGCCGCAATTATCTGTTTGACCACGCGGACGAAGAGCTGTCCCGGTGGGCAGAGCAAATGCGGCTGGGAAAGGACGCCGGCAATGCAAAAAAGAGCCGGGATCAGGAAGGCTGACTGACCGGGACGTCCTCAAACTGGGCCTGGTAGAGGGCGCAGTAAGCGCCGCCTTTTTGGAGAAGTTCCCGGTGAGTGCCGGATTCCACGATGCGCCCGTCCTGCAAAAGCAGGATCCGGTCGGCATTCTGGATGGTGGAAAGCCGGTGGGCGATAACGAAGCAGGTGCGCCCCCTCATCAGGGCCAGCATGGCTTCCTGGATCCGCTGCTCCGTGGCGGTATCCACGTTGGAAGTGGCCTCGTCCAAAATCAGCATGGGGGCGTCCAGCAGCATGGCCCTGGCGATGGTCAAAAGCTGGCGCTGTCCTTTGGAAATATTGACGCCGCCGTCCGAAAGGACGGTGTCGTAGCCTTGCGGCAGGGAAAGGATGAACCGGTGGATCCGGGCGGCTTTCGCTGCCGCTTCCACTTCCTGCCGGGTGACGCCGGGTTTGCCGTAAGCCAGGTTTTCATAGACGGTGCCGGAAAAGAGCCATGTATCCTGAAGCACCATGGAATAGGCCCGGCGCAGGCTGGAACGGGTCAGGGAACGGATATCCCTGCCATCCAGCCGGATGGAGCCGCTGTCCGGATCGTAGAACCGCATCAGCAGGTTGATGATGGTGGTTTTGCCGGCCCCGGTGGAACCTACGATGGCCACGGTCTGCCCGGGACGGGCGGTGAAACTTACCTCTTTTAGGACCGGCACCTGGCTGCTGTAGCCAAAGGAAACACGATCCATTTCCACTTCCCCGCGCACACAACCGGGGGAAAGGTCGATGGCGCCCGGGGCGTCCGGGGCTTCTTCCGGTTCGTCCAGCAGGGAAAAAACCCGTTCGGCCGCAGCCAGGGTGGACTGCAGTTCGCCGAAAAGGTTGGCGAATTCATTGATGGGGCCGGAAAATTTGCGGGAATACAGGACGAAAGAGGAAACCCCTCCCAGGGAAATCTGCCCGGCCATATACAGCATCGCGCCCAGGGTGCTCACCAGCGCCAGGGAAAGGTTGTTGATGAAGTTGACAGCGGGCCCGGTCATGCAGGCGAAGCTGTCCGCCCGGTAATTGGCCGTACAGGCGTCTTCGTTTTTTTCGGAAAAGCGGCTCAGGAAAACGTCCTGCCTGTGGTAGGCGCGGATGGTTTCCAGACCGCCGGTCATTTCTTCCGCATAGCCGTTTAACGCGCCCAGCGCCAGGGAACGCTGCCGGTAGAGGGGCCGCACCCGTTTTGCCCGGTAGCGGGTGAAAAGCACCGATGCCGGGATGGTGATCAGGAAGGGCAGAAACAAAAGCGGAGAAATGGAGAGCATCATCCAAAAGGATCCCGCCACGGTGAGCAGGTTGGTCATCATGGCGATCAGATCCGTAGACAGCATGGCGCTGATGGTATCGATATCGTAGGACAGGACGCTTAGGGCGTCCCCCACCGCATGGTCGTCGTAAAAACGCACGGGAAGACGCATCAGATGGGCATAGACGTCCTGGCGCAGCCGGAAGACCACATCCCGGGAAATGCGCATCATCAGGGCGGCCAGCAGGTAGCTTAAGGCCGCGGAAAGCAGATAAACAGCGAGCATCCATCCGGCATAATGAAAAACCGTCCCAAAATCCACTTTCCCGGCCCCGGGGCGCAGGGCGTCCACCGCATATCCCGAAAGTTTCGGCCCCACCAGCGCCAGCAGGTTGGAGACGACGCTGATGAGGACGGCGAAAGTCAGAAGCAGGCGGCAGCCCGACAGATAGCGCCAGAGATGTTTCAGAATCGCCCGGGCGCCCTGCCTGGGACGTTCAAAAGATTTTGCCCCCGCTGCGGGAGCGCCCAGCCCTTTATTTTCGCGCATTGTTTTCCTCCTCCTCCCCCATCTGCGCTTTGGCGATGGCCCGGTAAGACGGGCAGTTTGAAAGCAGCTCTTCATGAGTTCCCCGGCCGATCATCCGGCCTTCTTCCAGCACAAGGATACAGTCCGCATGGCGGATGGCGCTGATTCGCTGCGCCACGATGATCTTTGTGGAGGAAGAAAAGCGGGAAGCCAGCGCCCGGCGCAGGGCGGCGTCCGTGCGGTAGTCTAAGGCGGAGGAACTGTCGTCCAGGATCAGGATTTGGGGGGAGGCGGCCATGGCCCGGGCCAGGAGCACCCGCTGTTTCTGTCCGCCGGATAAATCCGCGCCCCGTGAAGCGATATGGCCGGACAGTCCCCCGGGCCGCGTCCGGATGAACTGTGCCTGGGCGTTTTTGGCGGCCTGCATTAACCGGTCTTCCCCCAGCTTGCGCCCGAAATCGATGTTTTCCCAAAGGGACCCGTCGAAGAGGAAATCGTTTTGAAAGACGATGCCGAACATTTGGTGCAGTTCGTCTGCAGGGATGCTGCGCAGATCCCGTCCGCCGATCAGAATGCGGCCCTTATCGGGATCATAGGCCCGCAGCAAAAGCCGCAGAAGGGTAGTTTTGCCGCAGCCTGTGGGGCCGATGATGCCCAGGGTCTGTCCGGCTTTTACGCAGAAACTGATGTCCGCCAAATCCGCTTCGGCTTTCCCGTAGGAAAAGGAAACCGAATCAAAGACCACTTCCCCTTTCGGGGCATCGCCTGCAACAGGCGGCAGATCCAGAAGGCGCAGGCTTTCCGGGGCTTCCAGCACTTCGGCTACCCGCCTGCCGCTGGCAATGCCCCGGGAAAACATGACAAAGATCCGGGAAACGGCCATCAGGGCGTTTAAAATCATGGTGAAATAACTCAGGAAAGCGATGATGGCGCCGGGCTGGCTGGCGCCGGAATTGACCCGGAAAGCACCGATGACCACTACGCCGGTGAGCCCTGCGTTTAAAATGGCGTTGATCAGCGGATTGGTGGCGTTCATTAAAAGCCCTGCCCGGTATTCCCGGTAGGCGGCCTCCCGGTTGGCGGTTTCGAAATGCCCGATTTCGTAATCCACTTTGGAAAGGGCCTGGATGACCCGGACGCCCACCATGCTCTCTTTGGCGCGGCGCACCATGGCGTCCACCGCGGACTGGGTGGAGGTATACAGGCGGATGCCGTAGCGGGACAGCATCCAGACGCCGCCCACCATCAAAGGAAGGGGAAGCACCAGGGCACAGGCCAGCACCGGATCGAGAAACAGGGTCATGGTCACGCCGCCCAACAGCATAATGGGCGCGCGCACGGCCATACGCTGCATCCGGTCCACCATTTCATGGACGTGATAGGTATCGGAAGTGAGACGGGAAATCAGGGACGGGGTGGTAAAGGCATCCACCTGGGAACTGGAAAGGCCCAGCACCTT
The DNA here is from genome assembly GCA_944380095.1 of uncultured Lachnospiraceae bacterium. Lineage (GTDB taxonomy): Bacteria > Bacillota > Clostridia > Lachnospirales > Lachnospiraceae > Gallintestinimicrobium. The sequence goes on from CALWGP010000076.1 coordinate 6,448, forward strand.
CCGAAACAGGTCGAAGCGAAGCTTTCCGGTAATTTGCCGGGAGATACCGGTCGCCATGCGGTTGGCCCAGACGTTGAGCAAAAAGCAGGACAGGGCGCACAGCACCATGCCGCCGCCCCACAAAAGGATGGAGTCCATGCGGCGCGCGGGGACAAATTCATCCAAAATGACCTGGAGCATCCAGGGCAAAAGAAGTTCCGTCACTGTGCCCAGGATTTTAACGCACATTTCAAAGGCGATGGACGCCCGGTAGGGAAAAATATAGGAAAAGATCGTTTTCATGGCTGCTTTGCGGGATCTCCTTTTGACGGATAAAAGATTGCACTGACAATTGTTGCATATGCAATGATTATGAGCGCAACACGGAAAAAAGTCAAGAGATTTCCGGCCTCCCTGATGTTCTGCGTGGCGATCCAGTACGGGCCCTACTGATTATACGGGCTCGGCATCCCACTCCAGGATAGTGCCGTCGGCGGCGTCGATTTCAAATTCGTACTCCATTCCGTCATAAACGATTTTGCCTTCGAAAATCTTCCTGCCGTCGTCGTAGCCGCTGCTGATGCGGATATGGCTTTCATCCGTGCCGGGGACCATGGAAAGGGCGATCCGGCGGGCCTGTTCCTCCGTCAGCCCTTGGGCAGTCTCGCTGCCCGGTTTAAAACCTGCATCGGGGGATTGGGAGGAGTCGAAGCCATATTGCAGGATTTCACCGGTGGCGGCGTCGATTTCGTATTCATATTCCAGGCCGTCCGCCTCAAATTCCACTTCGTATTGAAAGCGCCCGTCGTCGTAGTCCGTCCCGACTTTCAGATGACCGGCGCTATCCTGCGTTACGCCGGCGTGGGAGAGGGCCAGCTGCATGGCCTGGTCTGCGTCCAGATAGGAGGCGGTGGCGGTGTCTGCGTGCGCAGAAGGGCCGTCGGATGCGCTGCCGTCAAAAGAGGAAGGGGATTTTGCCTGAATGGAAGTTCGGTTTCCTCCTGCCGCCATCAGCTCCCGGTCGGAGGTGATGGCCTGGGTGAGAGGGGGATCGGCCGGGGAACAGCCTGTAGGCAGGAGGGCGAGACAGAGGGCGGCCAGGATAATGGCCGGATTAAAAGGAAGTTTTTTCATGAAGCGGTGCTCCTTTCTTCGGAAGGTCTAGGGCAAAAGCGGGGAAACCGGAAAGAGAAGACGGACCCCTTCCCGGGCTGGCTGGAAACGGAAACCGTACCCCGGTGAGCCGTTACGATCCATTTGACCAGGGGAAGGCCCAGACCGTATCCCCCTTCTTTGCCGGGGCCTGCGTTCATGCCGCCGGTCCTTGCGGGATCCACCTGGTAAAAACGGTTCCAGATCAGCTCCAGCTGGTCTTTGGGGATGCCGATCCCGTCGTCTTTTATGTGTCCCTGGATTTCGGTTTCGGTTCCGGTAAGGCGGATCCAGACGTTCCCGCCTTCCCGTCCGTAACGGATGGCGTTGGAAATCAGGTTGATGAGCAGCCGGATCATCATGGACTCGTCTGCGTCCGCCCACAGATCCGGATCGGCCTTAAGGTGAAGGCTGATTTTGCGGGAATCGGCCAGGTCCTGCTGTTCTTCGCACACAATTGCGGCCAGATCGTTTAACAAAATCCGTTCCCGGCGCAGGGGGAGGCGGTTCTGGTCCGCCCTTGCCAGGGTAAGCAGGCCGGACAAAAGCCCGGACATCCGGTTGGCCTGGGTGCGGATGGAGGCAAGGGCTTCCCTGCGGTCGTCCTGCGTGGCGTCCGGCTGGGAGGCATACTCGCACTGGGAGAGGATCACTGCAACGGGGGTGCGCAGTTCGTGGGAAACGTCGGAAGTAAACTGCTTTTCCTGCTCAAAGGAGGCCTGCAGCCGGTCCATCATCTGGTCAAAGGCCAGGGCCAGGCCGTGGACCTCGTCGGCCCCGGAAGGCAGCTGGATCCTCCGGGTCAGATCGTTCCCGCTGCTGATTTGCTGCGCGGTTTTTGACATGGAAGATAAGGGCTTTAATGCCCTCCGGATGATGGAATATCCGCCCAGGGCGGTGCACAGGACGAAAAAGGGGAACAGGATCAGGGAAAACAGCAAAAGGGTAAACAGGGAATCGTCCATGCCGGACCAGGGAAGAATCCCCCGGACCCAGAGATTGCCGTAGCCGGGCACCTCCTGACAGAAATCATAGACATACCAGACGCCGCCCGAAAAGGGAACCTGCTGGATGCGGTCCATGGTCAGGACGGACGCGCCGGAAAAGGAGGCCGGGATCCTGCCGTAAATCAGTGCGCCGCTGCCGTTATAAACGGACAGGTAGACGCCGGCCGCCAGGTAGTTGATATCGTCGTCAAAGGTCAGGACGCCGTCCTCGTATTCGATTTCCCCAAAGCTGCTTAAAACGGTTTCCTTCAGCCGCGTCCGGGTATCCGAAAGAATCCGGCCGCTTGCCATGACGAAAAGAAAGCACAGGGCCAGGACCACGAAGAGGGCCATAAAGGCGGTATACCAGAGGGTGATTTTTTTCCGTATTGTCATGGGAACTTTACTCCTTTAACACATATCCGGCGCCCCGGACGGTATGGATCAGCTTCGGGCTGTGGCCTTCGTCGATTTTTTTGCGCAGGTAGCGGATATAGACGTCCACCACGTTGGAACCGCCTTCATAGTCGTAGTTCCAGATATGCTGCTCGATTTTGTCCCGGGACAGGACGATGCCCTGATTGCCGGCCATGTATTCCAGGATGGAAAATTCCCGGGAGGACAGGGAAATGGGGATATCCCCGCGAAAAACCGTGCGGGCGTCGCAGTCGATGGTCAGGTCCGCGATCCGGAAACAGTGGTCCGGCCTGCCGCTTTCCCGCCGCAGCATCACGCGGATGCGTGCCAGAAGCTCGTCAAAGGAAAAGGGCTTGACCAGGTAATCGTCCGCCCCTGCGTCCAGTCCCGCCACCCGGTCCGCTACGGAATCCCTGGCGGTCAGAAGCAGGACGGGCACCCGCCTTTTTGCGGCCCTAAGGGACTTAAGCACCGCAAGCCCGCTGACTTTTGGCATCATAATATCGAGGATCACGGCGTCGTATTCCGCCGTTTCCAGAAAATCCAGGGCTTCCTGTCCGTCATAGCAGGAATCTACAGAGTAATGATTTTTTTTAAGCGTTTTTGAGATGACAGCATTTAAATCCCGTTCATCTTCTGCGACCAGCAGCCTCATGAAAAAACCCTCCTTTTTTCATTCCGTTTCTATTATAAACCGGAAAGATGAAAATGGGATGAAAGACTTAAAAAAGTATGGCATAAAATATCATTTCCCGTACTTGTTTTTTTGAACTGTTCTGCTATGATTAACGAAGATTTCCATATAGGAAAAATGTGCGTGACAGCCAACGGAGGAACACAAAATGCAAGACTATGAGAAAAACGGCGAAAAAGGGACGCGCCGCAGCCTGGTCCGGAAAGGATCCCGGTTGGACCGGCTGCTGGAGGGACAGCTTGGCAGCTCCATGTTTTCCTGGAGACAGATCCTGACCATGCTTTCGCCCCTGATCATGGATTCTTTTTTTATCTGCCTGATCAGTATGCTGACTACGGCCATGATCAGTTCTTCCAGCCAGGAATCGGTGTCGGCGGTGAGCCTGGTCAGTCCCCTCTACATGATGATTTACGCGGTTTATAATGCCATTTCCGCCGGCGGTACCGTGGTGGTGGCCCAGTTTAAGGGGAAAGGGGAAGTGGAGCGGATGAAATCCGCGGCGGGACAGCTTCTGTTTGCTACGCCCATTTCCGCCATTGTCGCCTGTGTGATCCTGGTGGCCTTTGCGGATCCGCTGGTGCATTTCCTTTTTGCCGGGGTGGAGGAAGCGGTGCTGACAAAAGCGGAGCATTATCTGATCGGCATTGCCATCTCCATGATTTTCCTTTCCGTTTACATGAGCGGGTTCGCGGTATTCAGGGGACTTGGCGAGACGAAAATCTGTTTGCATCTGACCATTATTATCAACCTTTTGCATTTTATCGCAAGCTTTGTGTTTATCAACCTGATGCATCTGGACATCATGGGAAGCGTACTGTCTTTGAACCTGGCCCGGATCGTGGGCGGGGCGGCGGCAATCTGGATGCTGCTTTCCCCCAAAAGCGTGCTGCGGGTGCAGGCGCGCCATGTGTTTAGGATTGACAAAAAGATCATCCGGGAGATTTTCCGCATCGGCATTCCCTTCGGGATGGAGCAGCTGTTTATGAACGGGGGTTCCATGCTGGTGCAGATCTATATTGCCCGGCTGGGCACCATGAACGTGGCGGCCAATGCGGTGGCAAATTCCGCTTTTTCCCTGCTGTATGCGGCGCCCTCCGCCGTGGGCAACCTGGCGGTGACCGTAGTGGGGCAGTGTGTGGGCGCCGGGGAGAAAGGGCTGGCGCGCCGTTACGGGAAGGGCATGATCAAGTTGGCCACGGGAATCAACGTCCTGGCCCTGGCCGTCCTTTTGCCCCTGCTGCCTTTCATCCTGAAACTGTATCAGGCGCCGGACAATACGCTGTCCATGATTTATACCGTGCTGGGAATCGCTGCGGTATGCATGCCCTTTTTCTGGCCTTCCTCCAATACCATGCCCTCGGTCCTGCGTTCCGCGGGGGACGCTGCCTTTTCGTCCTACTTTTCCCTGGTTACCATGTGGGTGATCCGGGTGGGCCTGGGGTATGTGTTCGCCATCCCGCTTAAGCTGGGGCTTCCGGGGGTATGGATGTGCATGTGCCTGGAATGGGCGGTGCGGACCGTCGTATTCTGGAAACGGTTTGGCACGGAAAAATGGCTGAGCCATTACCATGAGGACTAAAAAGAAATTGTAAAGCCGTCCGAAAGGAGGTAAGATAGACTCTGGGGAAACAAAATATAACTGTCTTTGGAGGAACAAGGATATGAAGCTAAATTACGCAAGGACCTTCCTGATCGGGCTGGCTTTTTTGTCTATCAGCGCGTTCTGGCAGATGTATGACAACCTGGTCCCGCTGATTTTGCAGGGGACCTTCCATATGAATGAAACCATTACCGGCGTCATTATGGCCGGGGATAACGTGCTGGCAGTTTT
>CALWGP010000077.1 GCA_944380095.1 uncultured Lachnospiraceae bacterium
GACAGTGCAGCGCTTTTCCATTGCATAGTTGACCAGCCATACGCCGTGGCGCTGCACCTCTTGCTTACAAACTACGGCGTAGCCCCTCTTTTCAAAGAAGGGCCGCGCCGTAATGGAAGCGTGTACCGTATAAGTTTCGGAAAGGTTCTCCCGCTCCAGCCTGTCGCACAGCGCAGTGGCGACCCCCTTCCCCTGGTCGTCCCTGTGGACATAGAGCCTGTCCAGATAGCCGGAGGTTGGATCCATATCCGCAAATCCGGCAATCCGGCCGTCTATGAGGGCTACCAGTGTATGGTGCGCCAAAAAGGAACGGTTCCAGGCCTCCCGGTCCGCCCTGCCGTCCGCCCAGGCATCCAGCTGGGCGGACGTATAGTCTTTTGCGTTGACCGTGTGCACGGTGTCATAAAACAGCGTCAGAATTTCGTCCAGATCTGACGAACGATACGCCCGGATCGTCATACCGACTTCCATCCTAATCTCCATTCCAAAGCGCCGCAGCTTTACAGAAACCGTTTCAGCTCCAGCGCCCTGCCCGGATCGCCTTCCACCCTAAGTTTCCCCAGGGTAAACAAAAGCACCGGATCCGCCTTGCGGTCCATAAGCTTTTTGAAATTGGTGTCGCTGATGGTAATGGCCACGTCCCTGTCGTTGTACGTGTAGGGTTCGATGGACAGCTTTTTATCCTTTACTTCGATGTAAAAAGCACCCGCCGCTTCCCCCGTCAGGTTGATCTGGATGGCCAGTTTCCCGTCGATACTGCTCACATCCGTGTCGATAAATTTTTCCCTTACCATGTTGAAAAATTCATGAAAATCCATCTCTCTCCTCCTTTTCACAGCCTCACCAGCCCGTCATTTTCTTTTCCGTCCGGGCATGAAACAGTTTCTTACGCTTCCGCCATACAAAAGCGCGCTTTTTACTTCATTCCCAGGGTTACGATTTCGTACCTGCCCACCGGGATCTCGTACCAGCCGTCCGCAGCAGCCGACACTGCGCTGCCTTCTTCCTCGATCACGTTGGAACGGTAAACTTCTTTCACCGCTGCATCCGGACGAATCCTAAGCACGGTATCTTTCCCGGAAAGGTTCACAAAACGGGCCATCCGGTCCGTTCCCTCCCCCTGCACTTTCAGGTTGGAGAACATCATTCCTTCCCCCGTCCAGTCCAGCCAGGACTTTTCCGCCGGCAGCGTACCCGCATGCACGCCTGTCTGCGCCACCGTAGCGGGCACCTGGAACTGGTAAGCTCCCAGATAACTTCCGCTCTCCACCAGGTCGCCGGTGAAGAAAGTCAGTTCGTATTCCGCCGTCATATGGCGAAGCTGCTGGGAAAGCTCCGTAGGGAAGTAGCCCCAGTCGCCCATCTCGCCCACGCTGCGCAGAATCGTCACCGCAATGGCGTTATCTTCTTCGGGGAGAATCTCGTACTCATACAGGCCGATGTTGGCGATCAAAAGGCCGCCGGTTTCGTCGTTGAGACCTGCAAAGCACTGCTGATGCTCGCATTTGCTGGGATTTTCCCAGAGTTTGCTGTGCTCGTTGGGACGCTTTACCGCCTCGAATACCGTATCCGCATAATGATGCGTGCACCGGATGCCCGTAGGCACGATCACGCGGATCCTGTGATCCTTCGCCGTATTGTCAAATTCCGTCCGCATTTTGATGCTGCGGCTTCCTTTTTCCAGCGTCACAAAGGTATGAAGTTCCATCTGCGTCGTCTCGCTGCTTCTGTGGCAGGTCCGCTTCATAAATTCGATGATGCCTTCCTGCTCTTTTCGAAGCTGGCCGTCTGCGCAAACCGGGACCGTCAGGGTGCTGACAATCTCATAGGTAGCCGCAAAAGGCAGGTCGTCCGCCAGCCTTATCTGCGCTTTTCCTCCCTTGGTCAGGATGGCCGGGTTTCCTTCGGGGCAAAAATAAATGTATTCGTTGCCCGCGTCCAGCGTATCCTCGAAATAGCACAGGTTCTCATAGCGCCTGCCGGTTTCTTTGTCCAGTACGTCCAGGGTGCCGTCCTCCCGGATTTCCACGGACAAATACTCGTTTTCCATCCGGTTTATGCCCTTCACCAGGGTGTTTTCGCTTTTCTCTGCCTTTTCTGCCGGCACCAGGGCATAGACCCGGTATCCCATGGCGGGAAGATCCTTTGCAAAGAAAGTCACCTTCGCCTGTCTTGCCATATAGGGCTGGCGGAACTTATCGTCCGGAAGATCGTAGCCAAACCGCACGCCTACATCTTCGATCCGCGCCTCTACCCGGTTGCCTGCAGCGTCCACCACCTGATAATCCGGGAACTTCCATGCCTTCATATCCTCGTGGCCGTCCCAGATCCACTTGTTATAATCCCGCTTTGCATCCAGCATGGCGGTCACCGCGCCGGAACGCTTTGTCCCCGTGGTATTAAACACCGCAAAGCAAACCGCGTCCTCACCGTATTTTTGGAATGCCGACGTGTCCATGCGCCCTGCCAGCCAGGAAGCGGAATCTTCGATGATCGTATCCGCTACCTCCGTGCTCCGGTCAAACCGGATCTCCATTTCTTTATTTACCTGGTCCACGCTGCAGCCGCAGATGCTGTCATGGGGATGGTTCTGCATCAGGATCTTCCAGGCATACTGCAACCGGTCCTGGGGACAGGGCCGTCCTTCCTGCAGCGCCAGGGCCGTCAGGGGTTCTGCCCTGCGTTCCAGGGCCACTTCGTTCATCCGGTTGAGGCGCTTAAGGTAAATATGTGCGGAACAGGTATTCACCAGCGTATACCATCCGTTGGTTTCCTGGCTGGTCAGTTCCCCCTTCACTGTGGAAAGCTGCGTTTCCACCGCTTCCTTTACGCTTCTGATATAATCCTCAAAATTGGAATGTTTAAACTCGATGTCGGGATAAAGCCTGCGGGCCGTCTCGATGGCCGCGGAAAGATCTTTCTGCACCGGCTGGTGGTCGCATCCGTTCATGAACAAAAGCTCGCCCGTGGAAGCGAACATCTCCGCCTTTTCCAGCCGCTCGTCCCAGTAGGCTTTTGCTTCCGCCTCATCCACCGGGATCTCCATCCCGTTGCAGTACCAGTTGGCAAACAGGATCCCAAGCAGCGCGGAACCATCCGGCGATTCCCACATCATCTCGGAATAGGCGGATTCATACTCCCCGCCCTCTTTTAACTCGTTGTTAAAGCCCACGGGCTTGACGCCGCGTCCGAAAGCCACCGCTTCCATGCCCGCCTGCTTCAGGATCTGGGGCATCTGGCCCGCGTTTCCGAAAGCGTCCGGGAAATAGCCCACTTTCGTCAGGTTGCCGTAACGCTTCGCCTCCCGGATACCGGTCTGTAAGTTACGGATATTGGACTCCGGGCTGGTCAAAAACTCATCCTGGAGGATATAGAAGGGGCCTACGCGAAACCGCCCTTCTTTCGTATATTTTTCCACCAGTTCCCGCTTCCCGGGACAAATCTCCAGATAGTCGTCCAGTACAATGGTCTGGCCGTCCAAATGGAACGTCCGGAAATCCGGATCCTTTTCAAACAGCTCCAGATTGTCGTCAATCAGGTCCAGAAGCTTCATCTTGTGACGCTCCAGGGGCATGTACCACTCCCTGTCCCAGTGGGAATGTGAAATGATGTGTACTGTTTTTTTCTTCATCTTTTTTCCTCGCTCTCTTCCTTATATTTACGCCTGCCTTCCTGATTCCATCTTCTCTTATTTTCGTCAAAAAATCAACACCCAAAATACTTGATTTGCCCCCTGTAAACATAAGGCGCAGCCCGCCGCCCCCCGTGAATCCGCAATTGGCTTTGCCTGTATAAACACCGTAAAAATGCGCCACATCCGGCAAAACCCGCTGGATATGGCGCATGTTTATTCGATATTTGAAACGATTACAGGATTCTGCGAATCCAGCCTTCGGGCCCTTCAATCCTGCCCATCTGGATCCCGGTCAGGGTATCATACAGCTTCTGGGTAACCGGCCCCATCTTTTCCATGCCGCTGGCAAAGCAGATCTCCCTGCCGTGGTCTACCACCTTGCCTACCGGGCAGATCACCGCCGCGGTCCCGCAGACGCCGCACTCCGTGAAATTCTCCAGTTCGGAAAGCTTCACAGGACGCTCCGTCACCTGCATGCCAAGGATGTCCTTTGCCACCACCGCAATGGATCTTCTGGTGATGGAAGGAAGGATGCTGTCGGACTTGGGGATCACGATGCCGCCGTCCTGGTCCACAAAAATGAAGTTCGCCCCGCCGGTCTCTTCCACATAGGTCCTGGTGGCGGGATCCAGGAACATGTTCTCGTCATAGCCGTTGCCGTGGGCCGTCACATAGGCATGCAGGCTCATGGCGTAGTTTAAGCCGGCCTTAATATGTCCGGTACCGTGGGGAGCCGCACGGTCAAAATCGCTGACGCAGATGGTAATGGGCTTCACGCCGCCTTTAAAGTACGGGCCCACCGGGGTCACGAACATCCTGAACTGGTAGCCGTCCGCCGGTTTGACGCCGATCACCGGGCTGCTGGCAAACATATAGGGACGGATATAGAGGGTAGCGCCGCTGCCGTAAGGGGGAACCCACGCTACGTTGGCCTTCACCACTTCATCCAGCGCTTCCAGGAAACGCTCTGCCGGGAAAGGAGGCATCTCCAGCCGTTTCGCGCTGTCCACCATGCGCTGTGCGTTTAAGTCAGGGCGGAACGTAACAATATGGCCTTCTTCCGTCGTATAAGCCTTAAGTCCTTCAAAAATCTCCTGGCAGTACTGCAGGATACCGGCGCACTCGTTCAGCGTCACGCAAGGGTCGGTCGTCAGCCTGCCTTCTCCCCAGGCCCCGTCTTTATAATCCGCTACATAACGATAATCCGTCGTCATATAACGAAAGCCGAGATTTTCCCAATCCAGATTCTTTTTTTCCATAACATCCACACTCCTCACTTTAGTACCTTACTTTGGCATTGATCAGAAGTAATTATAGCTCTAATCCCCTGGCAGGGAAAGACTTTTTTCTCTCATACTTCACAAAGTGATACGTCAGGTCGAAATAATACTGTTCCTCGCTGCTTGCTGTAATCTCCCACGCCGGATCCCGGTCTAAATCCGGGAAACGGGAATCCGCCTCATAGATATGGTCGATCCGGGTGACATGGGCCGTATCGCAGTAGGGCAGCAGCTGTTCGTATACGCTGCTTCCCCCGATGACGTAAACCTCGCTGCCGTCGTATGCTTTCAGCGTCTTTAACAGTTCCTCCACGCTGTGGACCACCTTCGCGTCCCCGTTTTGGTAGGAGGGGTTTTGGGTGAGCACGATATTGACCCGGTCCTTTAGGGGCCGTCCGCCGGGAAAGGTATCCATGGTCTTCCTGCCCAGGACCACCACCTTTCCCACGGTTTCCTGCCGGAACATTTTCATGTCCGCCGGGATCCGCACCAGCAGATCCCCTTTGTTTCCGATGCCCCAGTTTCGGTCGGCTGCAACGATCAGATTCATCCTCTTTCCCTCCTCAGATGGCTACGGGGATATCCCGGACCTGTTCCCCGGCCTGGTAATTTTCCAGGCTCACATCGTTTCTGGTAAATTCATAAAAATCCTTCACGTCCGGGTTCAGCGAAAATTTCGGCGCCGGGAAGGGTTTTCTTTCAATCAGTTCCCGGATAATGGGAATGTGCCTGTCATAAATATGGGCGTCGGCGATCACATGGACCAGTTCCCCTGCTTCCATACCGCATACCTGGGCCAGCATATGTACCAGCACCGCATACTGCACCACGTTCCAGTTGTTGGCCGTCAGCACGTCCTGGGAACGCTGGTTTAAAATCGCGTTCAGCGTCAGCCGGGAATGCCCTTTTTTCTGCGTCACGTTAAACGTCATACTGTAGGCGCAGGGATAGAGGTTCATCTCATGCAGGTCCTGATGGACGTAGAGATTGGTCATAATCCGGCGGGAAAAAGGATTGTTTTTCAGATCATAGATCACCCGGTCCACCTGGTCGAACATCCCTTCCTTATACCGGTGCTTCACCCCCATCTGGTAGCCGTATGCCTTCCCGATGCTGCCGTCCTCATCCGCCCATTCGTCCCAGATATGGCTGTGCAGGTCGTGGATATTGTTGGATTTTTTCTGCCAGATCCAAAGCATCTCGTCCGTGGCGCTCTTTAAGGCGGTCTTTCTTAGGGTCAGAATCGGGAACTCTTTGGAAAGGTCATAGCGGTTTACCACCCCGAATTTCTTGATGGTATAGGCCGGCGTCCCGTCCGGCCAGTGGGGACGTACCTTTTCCCCTTCCGTGCTGGTCCCGTTTTCCAGGATGTCTTTGCACATTTCAATAAAAATCGTATCAGCCATGCTCATGTTTTTTTCCGTCCTTTTAACTCCATTTATCGCACAGGGAATTGATCTGGTCCGCGAATTTGGCCAAATCCTTGTTCGCCATGCCTTCGCAGCGTCTGATAATGCCCACCAGCCGCTGTCCCGCCGCCACCAGGCGGCCATATACGCCCTTGGGCGCCTCCGTCCGGGCTTTTTTCTCCCGCAGCACAGGCTGCGCCTCGTATTCGAACCGGTCGGCCGCCAGGTCGAACCGCGTCCCGCTGTAGGGCGCATAAGCCCGGAAGCCGTACTCGTCATGCAGGCACGCGGCAAAGGACATGGTCACGCTGTCCTCCCCGTGGACGATGAATACGCGGTCCGGCTTTTTCTCAAATCCCTTTATCCATGCGATCAGCCCGTTTTTGTCCGCATGGCCCGACATGCCCTGCAGCACGGCGATCCTCGCCCGTACATCCACCGTTTCTCCAAACAGCCGCATCTCGTGGGCGCCTTCCACCAGCGCCCGCCCGGGGGTCCCCACGGACTGGTATCCCACAAAGAGGATGGTGCACTCCGGCCTCCAGAGATTATGCTTAAGGTGATGGCGGACGCGGCCCGCGTCGCACATGCCGGAAGCGGAAATGATCACCTTGGGCGTATCGTCGAAATTGATGGCTTTGGACTCATCGCTTGTGATGGAAAGCCGCAGCCCCTTAAAGGAAATGGGATTGATCCCCCGGCGCACCAAAGACAGCGCCTCCTCGTCAAAGCAGCTGTTTTCATTCTGGGTAAAAATCCCCGTAGCCTCCACGGCCAGCGGGCTGTCCACATAGACCGGGAAATCTGCATGGCCGGTCACAAGCCCCCGCTCCTTGATCATGCGGAAAAAGTAAAGCATTTCCTGGGTCCTGCCCACCGCAAAGGAAGGGATGATCACATTCCCGCCCCGGTCAAAGGTTTCCTGCACAATCTGCGCCAGTTCCCCCACATAGTCCGGACGCTCTTTGCCGTGCAGCCGGTCGCCGTAGGTAGATTCCATAATGACATAATCCGCTTCCGCCGTCAACTGCGGATCCCGCAAAAGGGGCTGGTGAAGGTTCCCGATGTCCCCGGAAAAGACCAGCTTTCTGATTACATCCCCTTCCTGCGCCCAGACTTCTATGCTGGCCGACCCCAAAAGGTGGCCGATGTCCGTAAAACGGATCCTGACGCCCTGGCAGACGGAAATCACTTCCCCGTAAGGGCACTCTGCAATCAGGTTGATAGCGCCTACCGCATCTTCCATGGTATAGAGGGGCTCATGGGGCTCGATGCCCGCATGTCGCTTGGCCTTGCGGTTTTTCCACTCCGCCTCCTGCATCTGGATGTGCGCACAGTCCCGCAGCATAATGCTGCACAGGTCCGCCGTGGCCTGTGTGGCAAAAATCTGTCCCCGGAACCCTTCCGCATACAGCTTGGGAAGCATACCGGAATGGTCAATATGCGCGTGGGTCAAAAATACGAAATCAATCGCGGAGGCTTCCACCGGAAGGGCGCAGTTTTCAAAGGTATTCACCCCCTGCTCCATGCCGCAGTCCACCAGAATATGCCTGCCGCCCACTTCCAGATAGTGACAGCTGCCCGTCACTTCGTGGGCCGCCCCGATAAATTGCAGTTTCATAATAGCCCTCCTTTCCTGTTCCTATTTTATTATATCATTCCGGCGGCGGTTACGGGCCAAGAAAATGAAAAATCTGATACAGATAGAGCACATCCCCCGGGTCAAGCCGCTTTACCAGTTCTGCCGGATCCCCCCGGTAGTATCTGGGATCCATCAGCCAGATGGTCCCGTAACTTGCGGTCAGAAACGGGGCAAAGCAGTCGGCATAGGAATCCCGGACAAGCAGGATGGTCTTTTCTTTGGGGCCGTCCCCCGAAAGCCTTGCAAGCGGCACGTTTCCGTTGAGGAAAAAAGCGTAGGCATCCTTTGTTTCCAGCCGCTCATAAAAATAGCATGAGTCCGCCCCTTCCCCGGACGCCGGGAAAAAAACGGCATGTTCCCCTTCTTGCTTTCGCCCAAACCGTTCGATCGAATCCGGCGTCACGGGAAGGTTCACCCGCGCCTGCAGCGTCCCCAAAAAATCGTCCTTTACCACCGTCCTTTCATACTCCCCAAGCGGCAGCGGTTCCCTTCCCATGGAGCGTTCAAAGGCCTGCCAGGCAAAAAAGGCGCCCAGGGTGGTCCAGTGGTGGTCCGTCCCGTAGTAAATCCTTTCCCCGGCATATTCCGATAGAATCCTCTCCCCGTTTAAAAAGGAAATCCCGGCCGCCTCCAGCTTTTTTCCCGCTGTCTCCAGCCATCCGGCCTGGTCAAACTCCGGCGCAAAAGCAGGCAGGCGGTACGGCTGGACCGCCGCAGCGGAAGGAACCAAAAGGACCGTCACTTTCCCGTCAATAAGCCCGCCGATTTCCTGAGCCTGGGCGGCCAGCCCCTCCAGCTTCCTTCCGGCGGCCGCTTCGTCCACGCTGCCCGCCCTGTGGCATTCCATCAGGGTGTTGCCCGGCGCAAAATATACGCCGTTGACATCCTTTTTCCCCGTCAGGCGAAGGAACGCTGTCTTTGCCGCAATCCAGCCATCCCTTCCCGGGAACTGGTCCGTCACCCAGGCTTCCAGCGCCTTTGCAAAGGAGCCGTCTTTTAGCCCTTCTTTGGAGACTGTGGGGCGCTGGGCCAAAAGCCTGTTTTCCTGCGCGGAAAAAAGCCTGTCCTCCGACAGGCCGTCCGCCAGAAGGATTCCTACATAAAGCCCCAGCGTCACCCCCAGCAAACCGATCCCCCTTTTGCTGTGTCGTTCCAATGTTTCCTCCCTTAAAACCGAAAATAAAGAAACGGATTATAGCTGTCTTCCACAAGGAAAGCCACGGACAAAAGAAAAACCGCCAGCAAAAAAGCCGTTTCCGCAAAAGCGCCGCCCCGGCAGCGGGCAATCCGCCTCCCAAGCGCCGCAGGCAGGGCGGTGGAACCGACGATCAGGGCGGCAAACAGCGCTGCCTGGCTGACCAGCTCATAAGTCAGCAGTAAATCCCATCCCCAGCCGTTTCGTCCCAGCAGGACAGCACAGACGGATACAATCCCTCCTGCGCCGCCCAAATTTCTTGCTGCCGCCAGGTCCGGGCCGCAAAAAAGCGCCCAGCCTGCAAAAACCGCGCCCAGCGTCCACGCCCGCTTTGCCAGGGCAGGCAGTTTTTCCAGCTTCTCCTTCAGCCAGAATTTTTCCAGCACCAGGAGGGCAAAAAACCACAGGCCCCAGAGGAGGAAATTCCAGGCTGCCCCATGCCAGATCCCCGTCAGGCTCCAGACGATAAGCAGATTGAAAATCTGCCGCCTTTTCCCCTTCTTATTTCCCCCCAGCGGGATATAAACGTATTCCCGAAACCACCCGGACAGGGTCATGTGCCATCTTCTCCAAAATTCCGTCACGCTTTGGGCCGTATAGGGATAATGAAAATTTTCCGGGAAAGAAAATCCCATCATCCGCCCCAGTCCGGACGCCATGTCCGAATACCCGCTGAAATCAAAATAAATCTGAAATCCAAAACAAATCACCGCTGCCCATAAAAGGGCCGCACCCGGCGGCGTCTTCCCTTCGGATAAAAACAGTTCAAAAAGCGCGCCCGCCTGGTTGGCCAGGATCACTTTTTTCCCCAGGCCGATTACAAAACGCCGCCATCCTTCGGACAGGCCCTTTCCCGAAATTTGCCGCCCCTTTAGTTCATTTTCCACACAGCGGTAGGAAACAATGGGCCCGGCCACCAGCTGCGGGAACATGGTCACGAAAGCGCCGAAGGCGATGAAATCTTTCTGCGGCCGCACCTTTCTGCGAAAAACGTCGATGGTATAGGACATGGTCTGAAAAGTATAAAAGGAAATCCCCACCGGCAGCGGCCAAACGTCCGCATATTTGAAAACCCCCAGAATCCCCAGGTTCACCGTCAGCGAAAAAACAAGAACCGCCCGGGAAAGTCCGTTCTTTTCTATCCGGCAAAAATATCCGATCATCCTGCCGCAGCAATAATCAAAAAAAGCGGAAAAAAGCAAAAGCCATACGTATTCCGGTTCTCCCCATGCGTAGAAGAAAAGGCTTGCCAGAAACAGGACCAGATTCCTGCCCTTTGGCAAAGCCGCCAGATAAAGCAGCCAAAATACGGGCAGGAAGTAAAACAGGAAAAACAGACTGGAAAAAACCACGGCTTTTCTTCCTTTCAGAGGAATTTATTTTGCCAGCAGCCCTTCCATCACAGCAAGCGCCCTGGCGTTTTCTTCCTGACAGTGGAGGATCACCGCTTCCTCCCCCTCTTGCGAAGGCTGCGTAATATCCCCGCCCAGCTGGACAAAGCATACATACCTGCCAAACCGGGCCACCTGCGCAGCCTGTATTTTCCCCAGGTTCATGGGATATTGCATGGCCGATTCCGCCTGCCGGGACCGATAGGCTTCCAGCGCCTTTCGGACCGTTTCTTCCTCCCCTTCTTTTGCCTTGATCAGGATCAGCGTATCCACATGGGCCGAAATCAGCGGCATCCGGGCGGATACTTCCTCATACAGGTCTTTTGCAACCCCATACGTCTCTGCAAGAGTTTCCTGCGGGATGTCTGCGTCCGGCCAATATTCCTCCCCCAGTTCCTCTGCCACCGCCTGCTCCAGCGTTTGTACGGACACATCCTCCCGGTAGGCCGCCGCGCCCCCGCCCTGCAGGTCCTCCTGCTTTTGAACGCCGTTTGAACAGCCTGCGACCCACAGTACGCTGCATATACTCAGGCATATGGCCGCTCCCGCTTTCCTTTTCCCCATAGACGCCTCCTTTTTCGCAAAATGAAAAGGTCAAATGAAAAGACCTGTTTTTGCCGTTTGTTTTGTCATTATTCTGGGTCCCGGGGACGCCTTTTATACATAACCTATATTCTTTTGCACCAATCGGGGAAACCATGTGAAACCGGAATGATTTTGGAACTTTAGAAAAACTTTAGAAAGAAATAGTTTAAGCGGATCCCCTGTCCGGAAACCCGCTTAAATACTGGCTTTATGAAAAGCGACAGACGGGGCTCGAACCCGCGACCTCCACCTTGGCAAGGTGGCGTACTACCAACTGTACTACTGTCGCATTGTCCATCGCGCCGATGGACAGATATTATAATACACAGGATCC
>CALWGP010000078.1 GCA_944380095.1 uncultured Lachnospiraceae bacterium
GGAGGTAAAAATGATCGCAAAGAAAGTTTTGGCGGCTTTTGCGGCCGCAATTTTGGCGGGAGGGCTTTTCTTGTCGCCGGCTGCGCAAAAAGAGACGGAAGCTGCCGGGAAGGCGGCGGGGGAAACGGAAGGAACGGACGAAACAAAAGGGGAGGACGAAGTATCGGAAATCCTGGAGTTTATCCGGGAAAAGTGGAACGCAGGCAAGCTGGATACCCGGGAGGACATCCGGACCGCCATCGAAGAGGGAGAAACCGAATTCGGAGTCTCTTTGGACCCGAAACTGGAAGAACAGCTGACGGATGCGGTGAGCAGTCTAAACGACCTGGGGATCAGCCCGGATACCGCCGTGGACCTGGCAAAAGAGCTGTATGAAAAACACGGGGACGAAATCGCGGACAATCTGCAGAAGGTCTACGAGGAACAGGGGGAAACCATTTCGGATGAAGTACAGGAAGCGATTGCAAAACAGGTGACGGAGCCCTTAAAGGAAGCGGCAAAAGCGGCGGCGGCAAATACTGCCCGCACCTTTTTCCACGACCTGAAAGAGAGCGTGGTATCCTTTTTCCAGAATATTTTTTCCTGAAAAAGGAAATATTGACGGAATACACACGGAAAGAAGGGAGTATTGCGAAGATGAGAATTGCTTTTTTTTCCACCAAGCCGTATGATAGAATATGGTTTGAACCCATGGGGAAAGATTACGGCTACGATATGCACTTTATCGAAGCGCCGTTTAACGAGGAGACGGTGACGCTGGCCGACGGGCACGACGCAGTCTGCATTTTTGTCAACGACTCCGTGACCGCGGGCATGATCGACCGGATGTGTGAAATGGGGATCAAAGCGCTGCTTCTGCGCAGCGCGGGCTTTAACCATGTGGATATCCACGCGGCCAAGGGGCGGATCCCCGTGCTGCGGGTGCCCAGCTACAGCCCGGAGGCGGTGGCGGAATACGCCATGGCCATGCTTTTGACGGTGAACCGTTATACCCACAAGGCGTATAACAGGACGCGGGATTTCAACATGAACATCAACGGCTTCATCGGCACGGACTTAAACCACAAGGTGGCCGGCGTGGTGGGGACCGGGAAAATCGGCCAGGCCATGATCCGCATTTTCAAGGGATTCAACATGCAGGTGCTGGCCTATGACCCCTACCCCAACCCGAATCTGGACGTGCGGTATGTGGGGCTGGAAGAGCTGATGGAGAAGTCGGATTTTATTTCCCTGCACTGCCCGCTGACGGAAAGCACCCGTTATATTATCAACCGCGAGACCATTGCCATGATGAAAGAAGGCGTCTATCTGGTCAATACCTCCAGGGGTGCCCTGGTGGATACGGAAGCCTTGATCGAAGGGCTCAAAAACGGGAAATTCGGCGGCGTGGGCCTGGATGTGTACGAGGAGGAAGAGGGACTCTTTTTCGAAGATAAGTCCTCCGATATCATGCAGGATGAAAACCTGGCCCGCCTGATGACGTTCCCCAATGTGCTGGTGACTTCCCACATGGGATTTTTCACGGTGGAAGCCATGCAGGCAATCGCCACGGAAACCCTGGAAAACGCCTATGCGGTGGAACACGGACTTCCACTGAAAAACCTGGTGGAGTGACGGCAGCGTTTGCGGACGAAAAAACGAGAGAGAAAGAGGATAAGCACTGATGAGACTATTTAATCTGGACAGCCCGGTAATGGTATTTTTGACCAAGGTGGCGAATCTGATGATTCTGAACATCCTGACGATTCTGTTATGTATCCCCCTGGTGACGGCGGGCTCGGCGATTACAGCCCTGTATTATGTGACAATCAAAATGGCAAGGGGAGACGATCCCTATATCGTAAAAAGTTATTTTAAGTCGTTTAAGCAAAACTTCCGGCAGGCGACCATTATCTGGCTGATCATGCTGGCGGTTATCCTGCTGATTGCGGTGGACTGGCAGGTTGTCTTTGACCTGATGGACGGGACCGGCGCAAAGGTAATGCGCGTGATTATCATTGTGATCTGCGCTTTCCTGGCGATGACGGGCCTGTACGTGTTCCCCGTGCTGTCCAGATTTGAAAATACCATTAAGCAGACGTTCAAAAATGCGTTTCTGATGAGCCTTTTGAACCTGCCCAAAACCATCCTGATCATTATCCTGCACTTTTTGCCCCTGGTAGCCGTCCTGATTACGGTCCAGGCCCTCCCCGTGGTATTTTTGCTGGGATTTTCCACGGTGGCCTACCTGTGCAGCATGCTTTATGTAAGAATCTTCAAACGGTATGAGCCGGAAGAGGAAAACGCTGCAAACGGGGACGAACTGGCCCCGCTGTCCTTTATCGTGGAAGAACAGAAGGAAAAAGAGCGGGAACTGGCACAGCAGGCAGCCGGACAGACCGCCGGCAAAGCGGCTCCCGACACGCAGCAAACGGCCGGTGAAGACGGCCCCGCACCTTCCGGTGAATGAAATGTCCGCATGGGCAAAGTGTATAGAGCGCAGCGCGTCAATTTGTTCAATCTGCTGACGCCAACCCCCGAAAAACATATTTTTGAGCACTTTCTACAACCATCCCCGAAAAGTTTGTGGAATACGGGTATGGAAAAAAAATGATCGGTCAGGTATACTAGTCCTAGACTTAGTTGAGGGCGACTCGACAGAAAAATTCACAGGGAGGCAATCAGAATGGCAAGTTTATCATTAAAGAACATCTGCAAGGTTTATCCCAACGGCTTTGAAGCAGTTAAAAACTTCAACCTGGAAATCGCAGATAAAGAGTTCATCATTTTCGTAGGACCTTCAGGATGTGGTAAGTCCACAACCCTTCGTATGATCGCAGGTCTGGAGGATATCTCTTCCGGCGAACTGAAGATCGGCGACAGAGTAGTGAACGATGTGGAGCCGAAGGACAGAGATATCGCGATGGTATTCCAGAACTACGCTCTGTATCCTCATATGTCTGTATATGACAACATGGCTTTCGGTCTGAAACTGAGAAAAGTACCGAAGGATGAAATCGATAAGATGGTAAAAGAAGCAGCGAAGATCCTGGATCTGACCCCGCTTCTGGATCGTAAACCGAAGGCTCTGTCCGGTGGTCAGAGACAGCGTGTTGCAATGGGACGTGCTATCGTGCGTAACCCCAAGGTCTTCCTGATGGACGAACCTCTGTCCAACCTGGATGCAAAGCTGCGTGTACAGATGCGTATCGAGATCGCGAAGCTGCATCAGAGACTGGGCACCACCATCATCTACGTTACACATGACCAGACAGAGGCTATGACCCTGGGTACCAGAATCGTCGTTATGAAGGACGGCGTGGTACAGCAGGTAGATACCCCTCAGAACCTGTATGAGAAGCCTCAGAACCTGTTCGTAGCAGGATTCATGGGATCTCCTCAGATGAACTTCCTGGATGCAGTTGTCAGAGTAAAAGGCAATGAAGCTTCCCTGGAAGTAGCCGGACAGTCCATCCCGCTTCCTCCTGCAAAGGCTAAGAAGCTGATCGACGGCGGCTACAACGGCAAGACCGTTACCATGGGTATTCGTCCGGAAGATGTTTATGATTCCGAGATGTTTATCGAAACCGCGAAGTGCGTATTCACCTCTACCATCAAGGTATACGAACTGCTCGGCGCAGAAGTGTTCCTGTATTTCGATCTGGGCGAGTTCCCGATCACCGCGAGAGTGGATTCCCGCACCACCGCAAGACCTGGCGACAGCGTCAGATTTGCATTCGATGTGGAAAAGATCCACGTATTCGACAAAGAGACCGAACAGGTTATCACGAACTAAGAAAGAAAATCGGAGGAGCGTTCAAAGCGCTCCTCCGTATGAAAAAGGTTTCAATGATACGGCATAGTCACATCGGCTATGCCGTTTTTTTCGGAAAAAACAGGTCCTGCATTGCCCTGTATCAGCTGCGCCTGAAATGATCTGTCAGGCAGAGATTCCACTGGCGTGCCAGCCAGTAGCATTCCAGCATGGCGTCATCCCAGAGAAAAGACGGATTGTGGCAGTCGGAATTGATGAGTACGGGCAGACCGCTTTTTGCCACCCTTTTCCAGAAAAGGGGATGGGGATAGGGGTAGCGGACGCCGTCGGAAAACTGCTTTTTCCCCCGACGGACGCCGTTGGCGTTGAGTTCCAGCACGGTTTTTGTCTCCCGTGCGCAGCGCAGGATGATGTCCGTTGCTTTTTCGCAGTTTTCATCCCAGCCCAGATCGTTGACGAAGATCACATCCGGGTGGGCCAGGACCGGGAAAAAGCCGGTTTCCAGCCCTTCCTGTACGCTGCGGGCATATTCCAGCACGAGGGAAGAATCAGCGCCCGGAGGACAGCGGAAGGTGTTGACAAGGGCCCCGGAGGAATCCGTGAAGTAGTGCTGCCCCAGGATCAGGTAGTCCAGATTTCTTTTCTCACAGAGGGTCCTGTAATAGGGGAGCATGTCGGGACAGTATTCGATTTCCAGGCCCGCCAGGATGTCCAGACGGCCGGCAAGGCGGCTGCGCAGGCCGGCAACCCGCTGCAGATAGGGATCGAGTTGTTCGTACTGCATACGCAGGTCGAAGCGGTTATCGGGAAACGGCGCATGGTCGCTGAACCCGAGGACGTCGAGACGGGCCGAAAGGGCTTCCCGGGCGTAGTCGGTTTCCATCCCGTCCGCATGGAGGCAGAGGGCTGTATGCGTATGGTAATTTACTTTTTTCATCAGGCGGTTCCTTTCTTTTTGTGTGAACAGGTCCGTCCCCTTTTGGCCGGGGAAAATGACGCATTCGTTTCTATTATAAAAGAAGGAGCACCAAAAAACATCTTGCATATTAAATAAGCATGTTTTATTATATTTTTAGTGTTTTGTTGAATTTGCTGAATATGGTCACAGAAAAAACGCTTCGGCATGGAGGTAAAGATGATTTCAAATCAGATAATTCAGACCAGCATCGACGAGCTGCGGACGATTACGAAAGTGGATCTGTTCATTTTCGATCTGGACGGCATGAAGGTTGCCGCTACTTCGGAAGAGATGGGGATTTCCAGGGATATCATCGTAGGGTTTGCCTCTTCCCCGGCAGACAGCCAGGTGGTGGGCGGCTATCATTTCCTGAAGATTCTGGACGACGGAGAGGTGGCATATGTGCTGGCGGCCCGGGGGATGCACGATGATGTGTATATGATTGCGCGGATTGCGGTCAGCCAGATTCAGAACCTGATTATCGCTTATAAAGAACGGTTTGACCGGAACAATTTCTTCCAGAACCTGATTTTGGATAATCTTCTCCTGGTAGATATTTATAACCGGGCGCAGAAGCTGCATATCGAGGTGGAGGCGCCCAGGATCGTTTACCTGATCGAGACGAAGCTGGAGAAGGACAACAGCGCCATGGAGCTTCTGCGGGGGCTGTTTTCCAGCCAGAACGGGGATTATATTACCGCTGTGGACGAGAAAAATATTATCCTGATCAAATCCCTGGAGAAGGATGAATCGCCGGAAGCGCTGGAGCAGATCGCCAATATGATTGTGGACATGATGAACAGCGAAGCCATGCTCAATGTGCGCGTGGCATACGGCACGGTGGTCCGTGAGCTGCGTGAAGTTTCCAAGTCCTATAAAGAGGCGACCATGGCCATGGACGTGGGACGGATTTTCTATGTGGAGAAAAACGTCATTGCCTTTTCCACACTGGGGATTGGGCGGCTGATTTACCAGCTGCCTGTGAATTTGTGCCGTATTTTCATCCAGGAGATTTTCGGCGGGAACCAGGTGTATGATATCGACGACGAGACGCTGACGACCATCAACAAATTTTTCGAGAACAACCTGAACGTGTCGGAGACGAGCCGGCAGCTGTTTATCCACCGCAATACGCTGGTATACAGGATTGAGAAGCTGCAGAAGGCTACGGGGCTGGATATCCGTACCTTTGACGATGCGCTGACCTTTAAGATCGCCATGATGGTGGTCAATTATATGAAGTATCTGGATACGCTGGATTATTGAGATTTGTGGCAGGGAGAGAAGACCGATGGAGAATCAGGACCGGACGGCAGGGGAGTTTTGCCAGGCCGTCATTGAAAACGTATTTTTGCTCAAAGACGGAAGTATCGTGGCCGGATGCAACCTGTTGTCCGGCACGGTGAAGACAGGGGACCGGCTCTATTATGTGGACTGCATCGGGCGGGAATGTTTCCCCCTGACGGTGGCAGGGATCGCCCTCCCGAAAAAAGGGGCGGTTTCCGTCATCGGCGCAGGAGAAGAGCATGCGGCCCATGTAGCGTTTAAAGTAACGGGGTGCGATTTGAGGAAACTGCATGCCGGGCATATCCTGCAAAGCGAACCCGAGGAGATTCTCTATACGCAGGCGCCGGGATGGGACGCCATTACGGCTGCCTTTGAGAAGAAATATCCCGGGCAGAAGCACCCGGCCCATTTCGGGGCATATGCCAGTTTTAAGCCGGGGGAGGCGGGACCGCTGGACGGGATCAGCGTTTATAACGGAGGGGATTGCTTCCACTTCGTAACGTACGGGCTTTCCGAACTGTACGAAAAACAGAACGGGAATCCGGACAGAAGCGGTTACGGCTTTGAGCTGACGCTGAAGCTGAAAAAGGAAGGCCTGGTCAATCCGCCGCTGGAAGTCCGCCATCTTTGCAGCCTTTTGCAGATGATTGCGGGGATTACGGTAAACGGCGGCCATCAGTTTTTGCCGGGGCAGTTTCTGGCCACCGGGCAGAAACGGGGATTCGATGCGGCCGGGAAATCCGCCATGGCCGGTTTCATTACGAAAGAGGATGAGTTGGGCACGCTGACCACTCCTTTTGGAAAGGTACAGCTCATCCGGCTGGTGGGAGTTACCGAAGCAGAGATCGAGAAGATGAAAAACAGGGAACTGACGCCCGCGCAGCTGGGAGAACAGCTCAAGGACGGGCTGACGGATTATAACAGAAAATAGGGAACAATGCCGCTGCGGCATTGGTTTACGAAGCCGGAACCCCCGCCTATGCGGGCGCGTCCCCGGCTTCGTTTTTTTTGATACGCACACTTTTTTAAGAAGATTACGGTTCAAGAAAACATGTCCGCATTTTTACGGGGACGTCCGAATACAATGTAGAAGACAGACGGACAGGGAGGGGCGGACATGGTAGGATATCGGAAGAAAGTATCATATCTGGAGTATCTGGAAAACGGGATGAAGGTTAAAAACGCAGGTTTTGTCAGAATCGAGGAAAACGACGGCCGGATCCGTCTTTTGGTGCAGGTGAAAAATATACCGGAACAATTTTCCGGACAGTATGAGCTGAAAGCCAACGGGGGAGGGACGGTGGGAGCGATCCAGCTGTCCCGGGGAAGCGGCGGCAGCTGTACGGACTGGGAAAGAGAACAGCCGAAAGGAAAGACGGCGGTTTTGGCTGACGGGCTTTATATCCGCCTGCCGGGCAGGCGTCTGATCCAGACGGTCTGGGAGGAACCATGGGAACTGCCGGTAGAGCTTCCGGAAGAGGAAGCCGGACCGCAAAGACAAAAGGCGCCTGTCCAGGTGCCGGAAGAGTGCCGGGAAGAAGAGAAGCCTGCTGAAGCGCCGAAAGAACCGGGACAGGGGCAGTCAGCGCCAGACGGCAAAGACGATGGGGACAGCGAAGACAGCGGAGGCAGAGAAGAAGGTAGCGGGGACGGTCAGGCGATGCCGGTCAATCCTGTCTGGCGGGTGGAAATGGAGCCGGAAATGACCATAGACAGCCGTCAGGAAGAACCGGTATGCTACGGGGATAAATGGGAGCAGCTTTGTCATATGTATCCGCAGATCCATCCCTTCGGGGACGAGCGGGGCTATCTTTCCATCGCGCCCAGGGATTTTGTGGTACTGCGGCAGGAATATCAGAAGATGGTCCATAACAGTTTCCTCCTGCACGGATATTATAATTACAAGCACCTGATTTTGGGAAAAATCCCGGCGGCCGGGACCTGGCGCTATTATCTGGGCGTACCGGGAAATTTCTACCGCCGGGAAAAAATGGTGGCGGAGATGTTCGGCTTTGAGGCGTTCGAAGGGCGGAAAGAACCGGTGGAAGCGGGAGATTTCGGCTATTTTATGAAGCAGGTGGAAATTTAGGATGAGGCTTTTTCGTCAGTCCACTCCGCGAAGGGATGCGGAGGGAATGAAGGGCCGGACCAGGGAGAGAAATTCTTCCAGGGTTTCCCGGGAATGAGCACTGTATCCGGGGCGCAGGACCGCGTCGCTGTCCTGGTAGGACTGGAGGAAATAGGCCCGGCTTCCGGCCAGCCAGCGGCCGATGGAGAGCATGTCTTCCCGGCTGTGCAGCTCTTTTACCACGGTGGTGCGAAATTCATAGGGCAGGCCGCAGCCGCGCAGATAGGACACGGATTCCCGGATCCGGTCCAGATCCAGGGCAGGCAGGCCGGCGGCTTTGGCATAGCCTTCGGGGCCGGATTTGATGTCCATGGCCACATAGTCTAAAAGTCCTTCCCGGTGCAGGGTGGCAAGGACGTCCGGCCGGTAGCCGTTGGTGTCCAGCTTGACCAGATAGCCCAGTTCTTTGATTTTTCCAAGAAATTCCGGCAGATTTGCATGGAGGGTGGGTTCGCCGCCGGTGACGCAGACGCCGGACAGAAGATGGCGGCGTTTTTTGAGGACGGAAAAAATCTCTTCTTCGGGGATGGGGACCTGCTCGGACAGGCCTTCCACCAGGCCGCCGTTCTGGCAGAAGGGGCAGCGGAAGTTGCAGCCCCCCGTAAAGAGGGTGCAGGCCACATGCTCCGGATAATCCAGCAATGTCGTTTTGTTGAAACCAAAGATTTGCATAAAAGACGATCTCCTGTTATTCTTATGTAAGATCAGTATAGCACATCCGCCGGAAAGCGGAGAAAGAAAATCGGCGCGCAGGCGACAGGGGACGGAACAATGGCAAGGATTAGGACCGAAGCAGAGAAGGAAGCCGCAAGACTGGCTTCCAAGGCCGCAGAGAAAGAAAAATGGGAGCAGGAGCAGCAAAAGAAAATGCCGCTGCATGAGCGATATATGAAAGAAGCCATCCGGCAGGCGAAAAAGGCGGCGGCCCTTGGAGAGGTCCCCATCGGATGCGTGATTGTCCGGGAGGAAAAGATCATCGGGCGGGGCTATAACCGGCGAAACACCGACAAAAGTACCCTGGCCCACGCGGAGATTTCCGCCATCCGCAAGGCCGGCAGGGCGCTTGGGGACTGGCGGCTTGAGGACTGTACTTTGTATGTGACCCTGGAGCCGTGCCAGATGTGCGCGGGGGCCATTGTGCAGGCCAGGATTCCCGAGACGGTGATCGGCTGCATGAATCCCAAGGCGGGGTGCGCGGGTTCCGTTTATAATCTGCTGGAAGAACCGGCCTTTAACCACAGGGTGCGGGTTTTGCGGGGGGTTTTGGAACAGGAATGCAGCGGGATGCTGAAAACTTTTTTTAAGGGGCTGCGGCAGCGGCTCAAAACAGGAAACGGAAAGGAAAACGAAGGAGGAACAGACAATGCCCTGTACGACAATTCTGGTAGGGAAAAAAGCTTCTTATGACGGTTCTACGATGATCGCCAGAAATGACGATTCCGGATCCGGGCGTTTTACGCCGAAAAAATTTGCGGTGATCGGGCCGCAGCAGCAGCCGAAGGTGTATGAGTCCGTGCTGTCCCACGTAACAGTGGAGCTGCCGGACAATCCCCTGCGGTATACGGCGGTGCCAAACGCCGTGGAAGGGGAGGGAATCTGGGCGGCCAGCGGGGTCAATGCGGCCAACGTGGCCATGACGGCCACCGAAACCATTACCTCCAATCCGAGGGTGCTTGGGGCGGATCCCCTGGTGGTCTATCAGCCGGCAAAGGACGGGAAACCGGAGGTACCCGGCGGGATCGGGGAAGAGGATATTGTCTGCCTGGTGCTTCCCTATATCCGCAGCGCCCGGGAGGGGGTAGCGCGGCTGGGAAGCCTTTTGGAGCAATACGGCACTTACGAGATGAACGGCATCGCTTTTCAGGACCAGGACGAAATCTGGTGGATGGAAACCATCGGCGGACATCACTGGATCGCCAGAAAGGTACCGGACGATTCCTATGTGGTGATGCCCAACCAGCTGGGAATCGATCGCTTTGACCTGGAAGATGCCCGCACGGAACAGAGAAGCCATATGTGTTCTGCGGATCTGGAAGAGTTTATTGAAAAGTACCATCTGGATCTGTCTACCGAAGGGGACTTAAATCCCCGGGACGCTTTCGGCAGCCACGACGACGCGGACCACGTTTACAATACGCCCAGGGCCTGGGTGGTGGAGCGCTATTTCAATCCCCGTACCGTCCGGTGGGACGGGCCGGACGCGGACTATACCCCTGTTTCCGACGACCTGCCCTGGTGCATGGTGCCGGAGAAAAAGATTACGGTGGAAGACGTGAAATATGTGCTTTCCTCCCATTTCCAGGGAACCCCTTATGATCCTTACGGCGCTTACGGGGATCGGTCCATGCGGGGGGCTTACCGCTCCATCGGCATCAACCGCAACGATTTCGTGGCGGTGATCCAGCTTCGTCCGGGACGGGAAACGAGCTTTTGCGCCCTCCAGTGGCTGGCGTTTGCTTCCAACGCCTTTAATATGCTGGCGCCTTTCTATGCGGATGTGGAGGAAACGCCGGAATATGTGTCCAATACCACGGGGGAGGTTTCCACGGACAATTGTTACTGGACCAGCCGCCTGATCGCGGCCATGGCGGACGCTTCCTACGGGAAGTCCCTGATCCATGTGGAACGGTGCCAGGAGCGGGTGGCGGCGAAAGCCCATGAGCTGATCAACCGCTACGACGCGCTGCTGGGAGAAACGAAAGACGAAGCCGTACGGCTGGCGCTGAAACAGGAAGCCAACCGGGCCATCGCCGGGATGCTGAAAGAGGAGATGGCGGATACCCTGGGCCTGGTGCTGTATGAGCTCAGCAGCCAGATGAAAAACGCCTATTCCCGGTCGGACGCGTGAACGAAAGGGCGGGAAGGAACCATACAAAAATTGCGTAAGAATTGACAAACACGCAAAAAGCGGGTATACTGGCAGTACCGTGCAGCCGGGAGAGCAGCGGCCTCCTGTACCTGCAATCCGCTACAGCAGGGGTGATGGCGCGGCCGAGGGCCCTTTGCCTGTATTGCTGCCCTCTGTAAGTGGCGTTGAAGTTCGGGTCTTACGCAACGGATGTCTGTGAACCGTGTCAGGTTGGGAACAAAGCAGCACTAAGCAGAATTTTCCGTGTGCC
>CALWGP010000079.1 GCA_944380095.1 uncultured Lachnospiraceae bacterium
TGCATACCGGATCTCATCAATCAGTACCGGCGGGGAGTACCTCTGTAAAAACAGGGCTGGATTGTGTTTTGCCAGATGTCGATTGCATCCGGAATATCCGGCTAAACTAAATTGTCATTTTTGTTTGGACGGAAGATTCGCCCGGAATACACCATAATTATGCAGCACAGTTGATTAACCGTATCTTTACTTTCGCTCAGCAGTCGCCCGCCGTTAAAACAGGGAAACTACCGTCCACAACAGCACCGCCCCGCAGAGGATTACTGTCCCCCAGAGGAGAAGCAGGAAGCCTACGGAAATTTTCTTTTCCGGCCTGATCTTCCCGGTTCTCCGATCCCTGTAAAGGCTGACGCACTGTCCCGGCCGGTAGGGACGGTTCATCAGCCCTTCCTCACCCTCCATCTTAACGGTAAGTCCATTCTCTTCATAAGTAAAACGGGGGTAGTAGGACGAGCTTTCGTCGATGCACTCATACCGGTAGCCAATGCAGGTTCCTTCGAGTCTCTCCACCTGCGGTTCCCGTTTCCATTTTCGGAAAGCAATCAGGCCCTGTATTTCGGAAATACCCGCTCCAATCGCCAAAAACACAACCAGGCCCAGACCTGCCGCTCCCAGCAAAATGTCGATCCCCTCCCAGATTCCATCCCAGATTCCTTTGTTTTCCCTTGTATATAGTTTTTCCGTAAAACCGGAAATCCAGGGGGAAAGCAGTCTGGGAAGCCAATACAGGACTGCGGCCAGAAACAAAAGTCCCAGCCCGAAAACTGCCGGTTGTTTATTTTCCTGTTTCTCCCGGACCCAGTCCGCTTCTTTCGCCAAAATACAGTAACCGGTTTTCTTTTCATAGCATACCTGCATGGAACTTCCTTCCGTCACTTCCCCATGGGATTCCCGGAACTTAAATTTTTTCCGTCTGCGCTGTCCGTTTGCCCAGAACTCTGCAACGACTTCCCATCTGCCATTTCCCTCTTCCACTGTAGTGCCCCTGTCGAAGGTTTTTGGTACCAATCGGGATTCTACTATGCGCGCGTCGGCGCGCTCCATTTTTCGATAGCGGAAATTCCTGACCGCATTCCATAAATAATCCGCCAGCAGCCAGACTCCGATCAGCGCGATTGTTAAACTCAGAGCGCGCATCCTTTTTCCCCCTTTCTCCTCTTTTCTCCATTATAAATTCCTTTTTCCCCTGAAAATATCGGATTATTGTAAAGCCGGCATAAATTTTATCCTTTTTTTACTTTTTATTTTGGTTTGGTTTATTGCTTTTTGGGAAAAACAGAAGCATAATAGTTTCATTCAGAACAGTTCCTCAAGGAACAATTTCACACTTTTTTCACATTTTTTTGGAGGAAACCCAATGACTACGAATCAGGACAACAAAAAACCGCAGAAAGTGCTGGCCACTTATGCGCTGGCGGCATTGATCATCATTTTTCTGCTGAACATCTTCGTCATCCCGGGCCTGATGGAGCGAAGCGTGGTGGAAACCAGCTACAGCGACTTTCTCTCCGCCCTGGATTCCAGGCAGGTCAAGGAAGTAGAATTTGACACGGCGAACTATACGATTTATTATACGATGGAGCAGGATGGCCGGCCCATGATCTGCAAAACCGGCCTGATGTACATCAGCGATGAACTGATCGACCGGATGACGGCTTCCGGCGCCGAGTTCGCCAGCGTCATCCCCACCCAGCAGTCCCCCCTGCTCAGCCTTCTGGTTGGGCTGGTCCTGCCGGTGATCCTTTTCGCCGGGGTAGGCGTGCTCCTTTCCCGGATGATGGCCAAAAGCATGACCGGGGGCCCCGGCGGCGCCATGGCTTTCGGCAAGAGCAACGCGAAAATTTATGTAAAATCTTCCACCGGGATCAAGTTTTCGGACGTGGCCGGGGAGGATGAAGCCAAAGAGCTGCTGACAGAGATCGTGGACTTTTTGCACAACCCGCAAAAGTACCGGGAAATCGGCGCGTCCATGCCCAAAGGCGCCCTGCTGGTGGGCCCTCCCGGAACCGGTAAAACTTTGCTTGCCAAAGCGGTGGCCGGCGAAGCGGACGTTCCCTTCTTCTCCATTTCCGGTTCCGAATTTGTGGAGATGTTCGTGGGTATGGGTGCCGCGAAGGTGCGCGACCTGTTCAAGCAGGCCAACGAAAAGGCGCCCTGTATCGTGTTCATCGACGAGATCGATACCATCGGCAAAAAGAGGGACGGCCAGATCGGCGGCAACGACGAACGGGAGCAGACGTTGAACCAGCTGCTCACCGAAATGGACGGATTCGACGGTTCCAAGGGCGTCGTTATCCTGGCCGCCACCAACCGTCCGGATTCCCTGGATCCCGCCCTGCTTCGCCCCGGCCGGTTCGACCGCCGGATCCCCGTGGATCTTCCCGACCTGCAGGGCCGTGAGGACATTTTAAAAGTCCATGCGAAAAAAATCAAAATCGCGGACAACGTGGATTTCCGCGAAATCGCCAAAGCCGCTTCCGGCGCTTCCGGCGCGGAGCTTGCCAATATCGTCAACGAGGCGGCCCTGCGGGCCGTACGGCAGGGACGCCGTTTCGCCACCCAGGCCGACCTGGAAGAAAGCATCGAAGTGGTCATCGCCGGATATCAGAAAAAGAGCCGCGTTCTTTCCGAAAAGGAAAAGCTCATCGTTTCTTACCACGAAATCGGCCATGCCCTGGTTGCCGCCATGCAGACCAGTTCCGCGCCGGTGCACAAAATCACCATCATCCCCCGCACCAGCGGCGCCCTGGGCTATACCATGCAGGTGGAGGAAGGGGAACATTTCCTGATGTCAAAGGAAGAGCTGGAAAATAAAATCGCCACGCTCACCGGCGGCCGCGCCGCGGAAGAGCTGATTTTCCATTCCATCACCACGGGCGCTTCCAACGATATCGAGCAGGCTACCAAGCTGGCCCGCTCCATGATCACCCGGTTCGGCATGCACGAAGACTTCGACATGGTGGCCATGGAAAATGTGACCAACCAGTACCTGGGCGGGGATTCTTCCCTGGCCTGCTCCCCCGAAACCCAGACCCGGATCGACGAAAAAACGGTGGAACTGGTGCGGGCGCAGCACAAAAAGGCGCTCAAAATCCTGCAGGACAACCTGGCCAAACTCCACGAGCTGGCCAAATATCTGTATGAACACGAAACCATTACCGGGGAGGAATTTATGGAAATTCTGATGAGGAAACAGGAGGTACCTGCCCATGCTGCAGCTGACTGAACTGCTTTGCAGCAGTGCGCAGCTCAAAAAGCAGTATGACCGGCATTTTGCGCAGCTGGCATCCCGCTGCAAACTGACGGTAAACGACATCCACCTCCTCCTGTTTTTGGCAGATCACCCCAAATGGGATACGGCGCGGGATCTTTCGGAGCACATGTTCCTCCCCAAGTCCTGCGTTTCCCGGTGCGTGGATTCCCTAAGCCGCCGGGAATTTCTCTCCTTGCGGGAGGACGAAAGGGACAGGCGCGTTGTGCACCTGTCCCTTCTTCCCGCTTCCCTCCCCCTCATTGAGGAAGGACGCCTGCTGCGGCAGGAATTTTTCTCCCTGATGTGCAGGGGGGTTTCGCCGGAAGAACTCCGGCAGCTGGACGATCTCGTTCAAAAAATATCCAATAACCTTCGGGAGGCTTAATGAACCATGATTGAATCGCTCATTGTCTGTATCATTGCCGGTCTGGGAGCCGGTATCGGCACCGGTTTTGCCGGACTTTCCGCAGCCGCCGTCATTTCCCCCATGCTTGTCACCTTCCTGGGCTTTGACGCCTATGACGCCGTGGGGATCGCCCTGGCGTCGGACGTGCTGGCGTCCGCTGTCAGCGCTTATACTTACGGGAAAAACAAAAATCTGGACCTGAAAAACGGATTGGTAATGATGGTTTCCGTCCTGCTGTTTACCATGATCGGCAGCTATATTGCCTCCCTGGTCCCCGGTACCGCCATGGGCAATCTTTCCGTGCTCATGACGTTCCTTCTGGGCATCCGCTTCATCCTCTGGCCGGTAATGACCACAAAGGACCTGCTGGCTTCCAAGTCCCCCCGCCTCCAAATTGCGGAATCCCTCGTCAGCGGCATCGGCATCGGCTTCATCTGCGGATTCATCGGGGCGGGCGGCGGCATGATGATGCTTTTTGTGCTCACCACCATCTTAGGATACGAGCTGAAAACCGCCGTGGGCACCAGCGTCTTTATTATGACTTTCACCGCCTTTACCGGCGCGGTTTCCCACTTTTCCATCGGCGGCCTTCCGGATCCTTTCGCCTTTGTGGTATGCGTAATCGCCACCCTTGCCGGCGCCCAGGTCACCGCCAAAATTGCCAACCGCTCCGAACCCAAAACCTTAAACCGCATGACCGGCATCGTGCTCACCGTCCTGGGCGCGGTAATGATTGCAGTCAAACTTTGAGGGCGGTATAATACATACAAAAAAGACTGGAGGTTCCCCTTATGAAACTCATCCCCCTCGGAAAAAGCGGCCTTTTGGTCCCCCCTGTCGCCGTAGGCTGCATGCGCCTTCTGGACATCTCCGAAAAGGAAGCGGAAAGCTTTCTCGATCAGGCGCTGGAACTGGGCCTGAACTTTTTTGACCATGCGGATATTTACGGCCAGGGCGCCTGCGAAAGCCGTTTTGCCCAGGCCATCCACATGTCCCCTTCCATCCGGGAAAAGATCCTGCTGCAGTCCAAATGCGGCATCGTGTCCGGCGTTATGTACGATTTTTCCAAAGAGCATATCTTAAGCTCCGTGGACGGCATCCTGAAACGGCTGAAAACCGACTATTTGGACGTCCTTTTGCTGCACCGCCCGGACGCCCTGATGGAGCCGCAGGAAGTGGCGGAGGCCTTTTCTATCCTGCACAATTCCGGGAAGGTACGCCATTTCGGCGTGTCCAACCACCGTCCTTCCCAGATCCGCCTGCTGCAAAAATACCTGGGGCAGCCCCTGGTGGCGGACCAGCTCCAGTTTTCCCTGGTCAACGCTTCCATGATCCAGGGCGGCATGGAGGTCAATATGACTACGGATGGCGCACCGGACCGGGACGGCAGCGTGCTGGATTTCTGCCGGGAAAACGTCATCACCATCCAGACCTGGTCCCCTTTCCAGTACGGCTTTTTTAACGGGACTTTCCTGGGCAATGAAAAATTTCCAAAACTCAACGCTGTTTTGGGAGAACTTGCGGAAAAGTACGGCGTTACAGACACCTGCATCGCCGCCGCCTGGATCCTGCGCCATCCCGCCAAAATGCAGCTGGTGGCAGGCACCATGAATCCGGCCCGCCTGGCGCAGATTAGACGCGCCGCGAATCTGACCCTGACCCGGGAAGAATGGTACCGCCTCTATCTGGCGGCCGGACATATGCTGCCCTGACCCATGGGCGCAAAAGGGCGCAAGCACAAATCTAATGCGGACGGAGGAATTGATTTTGCTGACGGATAAACTGGGAAAAAACGCGGAGAGGCTCCGCGAAAAGAAACTGTTCCTTCTGGATATGGACGGGACGATCTATAACGAAAACCGGCTGTTTGAAGGGACCCTGGACTTTCTTTCACAGATCGTGGCAAACGGCGGACGCTATCGGTTTCTCACCAACAACTCCTCCCGCTCGGCGCAGGACTATGTAAAAAAGGTCAATGCCATGGGCATTCCCGCAGACCTTTCCCATTTTTACACTTCCGGACAGGCGGCGGCCTTTTATATAAACAGCCGCTACCCCGGGCAGGTGGTATACTGCATGGGCACCCGTTCCCTGGTAAAGGAGCTGGAAAATGCGGGGATAGAGGTGGTGACAAAGCCGGACGGGCGGGCCAGCGTGGTGCTCATCGGCTTCGACACGGAAAATACCTCCGAAAAAATCCGGGATACCTGCATCATGCTGGGCCGGGACGTGGCCTATCTGGCTACCAATCCCGACCTGGTCTGCCCGGTGAGCTTCGGCTATATCCCGGACTGCGGCTCCATGAGCATCATGCTCAAAAACGCCACCGGGAAGACCCCTTTTTTCATCGGCAAACCGGAACCCATCATGGTGGAGTGCGTGCTCCGGCAGCTGGGCATGGCGGCAGAGGACGCGGTGCTCATCGGCGACCGCCTCTATACGGATATCGCTGCCGGGAAAAACGCGGGCGTGGATACCATCTGCGTCCTCTCCGGCGAAGCCACGCTAAAGGAGGCTGTGGCCGGGGACATTTGCCCCACCTGGATCTTCGACGGCGTAGCGCAAATCGCCAAGGCGCTGAAATAGCGGGAACCCACCACGATATCCCAAACGGCCCTCATTCCTGCCGGATCACCCAGTCCCTGCTGTTGAGCCGCTTTCTTCTCTCTTTCCAGTCCGGCATCATCCTGTCCAAAAAGGCATGAAAACGGGGGGAATGGTCCGGATGGATGAAATGGGCAAATTCATGCACCACCACATATTCCGCGCAGCTTTCCGGCACTTCCACCAGCTGTCTGGCAAAGGTGAGCACCCCGGCTGCGGGCTGACAGCTGCCCCAACGGGAAACCATGCTGCGGATCCGGATTTGGGGCCGGCAAACCCCCATTTCCCGGAAGGCCGGATACACCTTTTGGCACAGGCGGTCGATTTCCGCCTGGCATTCTTTTTTCAGGAAAGCGTCCAGCATCCGCTTTCGTCTGCCGGCGTTATGCACATCTTTCTGGGTCAAAAGCAGCACCCTTCCCACGGGTGCGACTTCCTCCTTTTTTCCTTCCACCACCCGCAAACGATAGGGGATTCCTTTCAGATACAGGGTATCCCCGTCCTCATATATCCGGTTTTTCCCTGCGGCCATGCCGTCCCCGGCCTCCCGCATCTTCCTGAACCGTTCCAGCGTCTGCAAAATAAAACCGCTGTTCTGGGTCAGGAAGGTATCGATCTGCCTTTGCGGCACAAAATGCCCCGCAGAAACACAGACGCGTCCATCTCTGTGGACGCGCAGATTGATCCTTTTTACATTTTTGTACTGCAGTTCATAGGGAACGGGGATGTTCTCCAGGACAATCACCTTTTTCAACAGTTCTCCCCTCCGCACCCGGCCAAAATCCATGTTGCCGCCTGTGCCAACCAAAAATATGGAAATTTTCCCATAATCATTTTTATTTTAATAAAATGGTATCACATTTCTAATAAGAATGCCACTCTTTTCCAAAAATTCCCATTCGGAATGGACAAACCGGGAAGAACATTGTACAATTCCCGGTTGAAGGAGGATTTTTCCATGAACGACATCATTGATTTTATTTTGCAGCAAACCAAAAATGTACTGGCCATCGACAGCCCTACCGGATTTACTTCCCGGGCGGCCGACTATGTGATGGAAGAATACCGCAAACTGGGCTATGCCCCGGTGCGCACCAATAAAGGCGGCATCCTGGTATGCGTCAGCGAAGGAAACGGCGCAGCGCCCTGCGGCCCCGAAGAAGGTCCCATCCTGCTGGAGGCCCATATCGACACCCTGGGCGCCATGGTATCCGAAGTCCGCGCAAACGGCAGACTATCCGTAACCCCTCTTGGCGGCATGAACCCCAATAACGGGGAAGCGGAAAACTGCCGCATTTACACCCGGGAGGGCAAAGTATACGACGGCACCTTCCAGCTCAAAAACGCCTCCGTCCACGTCAACGGGGAGTACAGCACCACGGCCCGTTCCTACGACACCATGGAAGTGGTTCTGGACGAAGAAGTATCCGACCGGGAAGGGGTGCTTTCCCTTGGCATCCTGCCCGGAGACATCGTCTGCTTTGACCCCCGCACCGTCGTCACTCCCTCCGGCTACATCAAAAGCCGCTTTCTGGACGACAAGCTCAGCGTGGGCATCCTGCTGGGGTACGCCGCTTATCTGAAAGAAAAGAAGGAAACCACCGCCCGCAAAATTTATCAGCACATCACCGTTTTTGAAGAGGTGGGACACGGCGGCTCCGCCTCCGTGCCTTCCGACGTGACCGAAGTGCTTTCCGTGGACATGGGCTGCGTGGGGGACGGCCTGGGCTGTCAGGAAACCCAGGTTTCCATCTGCGCCAAGGACTCCGGCGGCCCTTACCATTACGACGTGGTAACCGCCCTGATCCGGGCTGCCCGGCGGGAAGGACTGGATTTTGCCGTGGACGTCTATCCCCACTACGGTTCCGACGCCGAAGCCACCCTGCGGGCCGGCCATGACTGCCGACACGGCCTCATCGGCGCAGGGGTTTACGCTTCCCACGGCTATGAACGCAGCCACAAAAAAGGTGTGGCCAATACCTTCGGCCTGCTGAAAGCCTACCTGGGCTGACGCTTTTCCCAGGTATACAGAATCGCTCCCGCTGCCACCGTAATGGGGACGGAAAGCACCACGCCGAAGCTGCCCGCCAGCCCCTGCATCACGGCGATGCCGATGTTGTTGGAATTGATGATCTGCCGGTAAGGCAGGTCATAGGCATAATTTAACAAAAGCATGCTTACGCTGCTGCCCGCGAAAGCCAGGATCAGCGTATTGCTGTCGGTGCCCATCATATCCCGGCCCACCCGGATCCCCGCTTTCAACAGCTCCTTCCGGGTCAGGCCGGGATTTTGCGTTAAAATTTCGCTCATGGAACTGCCGATGGACATGGCCACGTCCATGACCGCCCCCAGGCTGGAAATAAGAAGGCCGGAAAACAAAAGGCCCCCCACCTGGACATCCAGCGTGTTCCATAAAGTCATCAGGGTTTCGATGTCGGAAACGTTATAACCGGTAATGCCCGAGGCCAGGGAAAACAGCGTAGCCGCCACCCCTGCCGTCAGCACGCCGCCCACGGTTCCCGCCGTGGCCACAACCGTTTTTTTGGTAAACCCGCCGATGAGCAGCATGGTCGCCAGCGTGGTGATCAGACAGATAAAAACCGCCGACCAGAAAGGGGAAAAGCCCCGGTATACCATGGGCAGATACCACAGCAGGATGGAAAAAAAGGTAAAGACCAGTCCGATCCCGCCTTTGATCCCCTGTTTTCCGCCCACCAAAACCAGTACCGCCAGATACAGAAGGCCGAAGGCGTAAATCACCCACTCCCGGTCCTGGGTATAAACGCTGGCGATCACCGTATCCCCTGCCACGCTCTGCATCACCACAACCTTCATGCCGGGAGTGCAGGGCGCTCCAAAAAGAAAGCCCGAGCTGCTGGTTACCTGCAGGGTTTCCCCTTTCTTTTCCCCGGAAAGCAGCTTTACTTCCACCACCTGCTCCCCCACCCGGGTCCCCGTTTCCGTCATGTTGTCCTGGACAATGGCGGTAACCACCGCCTTTTCAAAAGTCTGCCCTTCCCTGGAAACCAGCGGGACTTTGTCCACACGGTTGAGCCATACGGTAAACAGCAGCAGTCCTATCCCCGCTGCCGCCAGGAAAAGCAGACGGACAGCCATCTGTCCGGATGACTGTCCGCCCTGTTTCATTCCGTCTTTTTCCACGATTATTTCGTCTTTACAATCGTGAAGGTATCGTCGATCTTTTCCGTAGAACCGTTATCCAGAATCTGATAGGTGTCAATCTGGAAGGTATCCTCGGTCATGGTGATAATCGAGTAGCTGGGAAGCCAGTTCTGGCTGCGGTTTGCAACGTAATCCTGCTGCGTGCCGATGAGCTCATAGTATTTGGAACCGGATGCGGAGTTCGCGGTCATATACAGGATGCCCTTGGGATCCACAACGGTGTTGCCAACCGTATTTTCGATGGTGTAGCAGTTGTTGTCCGCCTGGAATGCCGCCAGCGCTGCCGCGCCTTCTTCATCCCCGTCTTCGGGAGCCAGCGGAATGCTCTGCCCGTTGGTAATGTTGAACGCATGCTCCCAGTCATAATCGGAACCGTCCTCATTGAGGCGGAATTCGTAGCCGGAATGTACCTTGCCGTCGCCGTACAGCATCTTGGTCCTGCTGTAGGTGTGGTCATGGCCCTGCAGTACCACGTCGATGTCATAGCTGTCGAATACAGGGGTCAGCTGGGTCCTTAAAATCATGCCGTCCGTGTCGGAGTGATCCAGGCCGGAACCGTAAATATCCTGATGGATGGTCACCACCCTCCACGCTGCGTTGGGATCGGATTCCACCGCTTCTTTGATGGTGTCCGCATGCTCCGCCACATTGTAGTTGTTGGTGTTGAGCACGATGAACAGGCCGTCGCCGTAAGAATAGTAGTAATCGCCGCCCGCTTCGGTCACGCCGTTGTCGGTGGGATTGGGATTATAAAAATGATAAGCATAGTCCGCGTTCAGGGAGTCGTGGTTGCCGATGGTGGTCGCTACCGGAACGGTCTTTAACGCCTTCGGGAACAGGTAAGCCGCATACTCTTCTTCCTTGGGTTTGCCGGTCTTGTTCACCTGGTCGCCTGCGGAAATCACGAAGTTGATGTCCGGCGTCTGGGCAAAGGCGGTTTCCAGTGTGCGGTTCCATGCGAATCCGTCGTTTCTCGCCGCCGTGTTGGCTGCGCCGGATTCGGCCTTCAGCGCTTCGCCGTTCTGGGGCTGTCCCTTGGACGCGCCGATCTGGGGATCGCCTACGTACAGGATCTTTGTCTCTTCCACGTCCCGCGCATAGAATACTTCGGGTTCGGTTTCCACCCCGTTTTTCTCCACCGTGTAATAGTAGGTGGTCCCGGGACGGATGCCGGTTACCTTCACGCGGTTGAACTCATACTGCACATTGTCCGTCAGGGAAGGATCCACGTCCCCTGCCACGCCTTCAAAGGTCTTCATCTTTCCTTCGGAAGTTCCGAAATGAACCACGGGAGTGGCTTCCTCATCGGTCTTTAAGCTGTACCATGCGAAATTCAGTTCCGTTTCATCCTCGCCGGGAGCGATGGAAACCTGGGTGTAATCGGTGGCGATTTCGTCCCAGTTTGCCGTCCATGCCTGCCATGCCGCGCTACCGCCGGTGACGGAACTATCGTTATAATGGACGGTCGCCGCAACTGCGGTAATGCCCACTGTAGCCGTCATAGCAAGCGCCAATAAACCTGCTACCAGTTTCTTTCTCATTCCTTGCCTTCTTTCTGCCGTTTTGATCCACGGCT
>CALWGP010000080.1 GCA_944380095.1 uncultured Lachnospiraceae bacterium
GAGATGATGCCGGAGAAGTTCAACAACAAGACCAACGGCATTACCCAGAGAAGATTCCTGCTGCACGGCAATCCGCTGCTGGCGGACTGGGTGACCGCCCATGTGGGGGACGACTGGATCACCGACCTGCCCAAGATCAGCCGTCTGAAGGTTTATGCGGACGACGAGAAATCCCAGCAGGAATTCATGAACATCAAGTACCGCAACAAGGTACGCCTTGCGAAATATATCCAGGAGCACAACGGCATCGAAGTCGATCCCCGCTCCATTTTCGACGTGCAGGTCAAGCGCCTGCATGAGTACAAGCGCCAGCTGCTCAACATCCTCCATGTGATGTATCTGTACAATGAGCTCAAAGACCATCCGGAGATGGACTTCTATCCCAGGACCTTTATCTTCGGCGCAAAGGCGGCCGCGGGCTACCGCAACGCCAAGCTGACCATCAAGCTGATCAATTCCGTGGCGGATGTGGTCAACAACGATCCGGCGGTCAACGGCAAGCTTAAGGTGGTCTTCATCGAAAACTACAGGGTTTCCAACGCGGAGTGGATTTTCGCGGCGGCCGACGTATCCGAGCAGATTTCCACCGCCAGCAAGGAAGCTTCCGGCACGGGCAACATGAAGTTTATGTTAAACGGCGCGCTGACACTGGGCACCATGGACGGCGCGAACGTGGAGATCGTAGAGGAAGTGGGCAGGGAGAATGCCTTCATCTTCGGCTTAAGCTCCGACCAGGTCATCCAGTATGAAAACTTCGGCGGCTACAACCCCATGGATATCTTCAACAACGACCAGGATATCCGCCGCGTGCTGATGCAGCTGATCAACGGGACCTACTCCCACAACGATCCGGAACTGTTCCGCCCCCTGTATAACTCCCTGCTCAATACCCAGAGCACATCCAAGGCGGACATGTACTTTATCCTGGCGGACTTTAAGTCCTATGCGGAAGCCCAGAAGCGCGTGGAAGCGGCTTACCGGGACGAGAAGAACTGGGCGAGAAGCGCCATCTTAAACGTGGCATGCTCCGGCAAGTTTACTTCCGACCGTACCATCCAGGAGTATGTGGACCAGATCTGGCATCTTGACAAGGTGGTTCTTCCGAAGAAAGAAGTACTGACGAAATAAAAGGAGACTTTTTGTCGGATCGGTGCTATAATAAAATATCGATTCAGCGGGACCGCTGCGGCGGTCCCGTTTGCTTTATCGCCATGCCTGCATGGGCGGATCTTTGCCGGGCGGCGGACAGGACGGAAAAGAGAAAAGAAGAGACGAAAGCGGAGGAATTTAAGTTGGGAATTTTGGAACAGGTAAAAGACATTGCACTGCATTTTTGTCTGGAAGGGGAAATCGGGGAGATCATCCCTTACGGGAACGGGCATATTAACGATACGTTCCGTATTTCCTGCCGTCTGGCAGACGGCGGGAGGAAGCGCTATATCCTGCAGAAGATGAACCGGGGCGTTTTCAAAAATCCGGATGAGCTGATGGAAAACGTGATGAACATCACCTCTTTTTTGCACAGGAAGGTGCTGGAAGCGGGAGGGGACCCGGAGCGGGAGACGCTGGAGGTCATCCCTACCAAAGAAGGGAAAAACTATCTGGAAAATACGGACGGGGAGTGCTGGAGGATGTATCTTTACATCGAGGATGTGACTTCCTTTGACGCGGTGGAAAAGCCGGAAGACTTCTACAACAGCGCGGTGGCTTTCGGGAATTTCCAGCGCCTGCTGGCGGACTATCCGGCGGCTACGCTGCATGAGACGATCCCGAATTTCCACAATACGGTGAGCCGTCTGGCGGATTTCAAAAAGGCGGTAAAAGAGGACGTGTGCGGACGGGCCAAAGACGTGCAGGAAGAGATCCGCTTTGTCCTGGACAGGAGCGCCGACTGCAGCCTGATCTGCGACGCGCTGGACAGGGGGGAGATCCCGCTGCGGGTGACCCACAACGATACGAAGCTGAACAATATCCTCATTGACAACCATACCGGCAAGGGGATCTGCGTGGTGGATCTGGACACCGTGATGCCGGGCAGCGCCCTGTACGACTACGGGGACGCCATCCGTTTCGGCGCCAGCACCGGGGCGGAGGACGAGAAAAACCTGGACCTGATTTCCTGCGACTTAAACCTGTACGAGATCTATACGAAGGGCTATCTGGAAGGATGCCAGGGCAGCCTGACGGACGCAGAGATCCGGATGCTGCCCGTGGGCGCCAAGCTGATGACGCTGGAGTGCGGGATGCGTTTCCTGACGGACCATCTGCAAAACGACGTGTATTT
This sequence comes from uncultured Lachnospiraceae bacterium, assembly GCA_944380095.1. Taxonomy (GTDB): domain Bacteria; phylum Bacillota; class Clostridia; order Lachnospirales; family Lachnospiraceae; genus Gallintestinimicrobium. The sequence goes on from CALWGP010000080.1 coordinate 2,285, forward strand.
CAAGATTCACCGTCCCAACCACAACCTGGACCGGGCCCGCACCCAGTTTAAACTGGTGGCGGACATGGAGTCCAAGTGGGAGCAGATGGGGCGCATCGCGGAAAAGTACCTTTCCGGAAAGGCGTAAGCCATGCCCCCCATTCATGTGATGATCAAACCGGCCTCGGGGCTGTGCAACCTGCGCTGCCGGTACTGCTTTTACGCGGACGAGATGGAGAACCGGCGGCAGGCCTCTTACGGCATTATGCAGGAGCGGACGCTGGAAAACGTGATCCGCAGGACGCTGGATTTTGCCGAAGGGGGGTGCACCATCGCTTTCCAGGGCGGGGAGCCTACGCTGGCGGGGCTGGATTTTTACGAGCGCTGTCTTGCGCTGGAAAAAAAGCACAACCGCAAGGGGATCGTCATTTCCCACGCCCTGCAGACCAACGGCTATGTGCTGGATGAAAAGTGGTGCCAATTTTTTGCAAAAAACCGCTTCCTGGTGGGACTGTCCGTGGACGGGATCAAGGCTACCCACGACTGCTACCGCAAGGACGCTGCAGGACAGGATACCTATTTCCATACGCTGGAAGCGGCCCGGATGCTGGAGCGGGCCGGGGTGGATTTTAACATACTCACCGTGGTGCACAAAAAGACGGCGTCCAAAATCCGGAAGATTTACGAGCAGTACCGGAAGCTGGGCTTTTCCTGGCAGCAGTACATCGCCTGCCTGGATCCCATCGGAAAAGAGCAGGGGTGCCAGGAGTATTCCCTGACCCCGGAGGCTTACGGGCAGTTTTTGATCGATTTGTTTGAACTGTGGGAGCTGGATTACCGGAAAGGGTGTCAGCCCTACATCCGGCAGTTCGAAAACTATATCGGGATTCTCATGGGTCAGACGCCGGAGTCCTGCGAGCAAAGAGGGGTGTGCAGCTTCCAGAATATCGTGGAGGCGGACGGGAGCGTCTATCCCTGTGACTTTTATGTGCTGGACGAATACCGGCTGGGCAATTTAAACGAAGACGATTTCGAAACGATCCACCGGCGGCGCAGGGAGCTTGGGTTTGTGGAGAGTTCCCTAAACCACACGGAAGAGTGCAAAAACTGCGCCTATTTCGCCCTCTGCAGGGGCGGCTGCCGCAGGCACAGGCAGCAGCCCGGCACGCCGGAAGGGGAAAACTGTTTCTGCCGGTCTTACCGGATGTTTTTTGACGCCTGTCTGCCTGCTTTGCAGCGGATTGCGGCGGAATGTATGGGGCGGCTGCCGCATTGAGCGGTTGCACGCCCCTGATTTTTCGGGTATACTGAATACAAATGCGAAAAAAGGAGGTCCCTATGGTTACATTAGCAAAAGGCGGCGCCTGGCTGGTAAACGGCCGGGAAGTCGTGCAGGACGGCCCCGAGGCCGAAAAGCAGCTGGCGGCGATGACAGGACAGGAGCCGTCCCGGGAAGAGGCGAAAAAGAATACCATTGCCTACGGCATTCTGGAAAGCCACAATACGTCCGGCAATATGCAGCAGCTGAAAATCAGATTCGATAAACTGACGAGCCACGATATCACTTTCGTGGGAATTATCCAGACCGCCCGTGCGTCGGGACTGACCAGGTTCCCCATCCCCTACGTGCTCACCAACTGCCACAATTCCCTGTGTGCGGTGGGAGGCACCATCAACGAGGATGACCATATGTTTGGCTTAACCTGCGCCAGAAAGTACGGCGGCGTTTATGTGCCCCCTCATCAGGCGGTGATCCATCAGTTTGCCAGGGAGATGCTGGCAGGCGGCGGGAAGATGATCTTGGGCTCCGATTCCCATACCCGCTACGGCGCCCTGGGAACCATGGCCATGGGCGAAGGCGGCCCCGAGCTGGTCAAGCAGCTGTTAAACCAGACCTATGATATTTCCATGCCCCAGGTGGTCTGCGTTTATCTGACCGGGAAGCCCGAAAAGGGAGTGGGACCTCAGGACGTGGCCCTGGCCATTATCGGCGCGGTATTCGGTAACGGCTATGTGAAGAATAAGGTTATGGAGTTCACCGGCCCGGGGGTGGCGAATTTAAGCGCGGATTTCAGAATCGGCATCGACGTGATGACCACGGAAACCACCTGCCTGTCCTCTATCTGGGAGACGGACGAAGAGATCGAAGATTTTTACGAAATCCACGGCCGCAAAGAGGAATACCGCAGGCTTGCCCCCGGCAGCGTGGCTTATTATGACGGCCTGATCGAAGTGGACCTTTCGAAGGTAAAGCCCATGATCGCCATGCCCTTCCATCCCAGCAATACCTATACCATTGAAGAGCTCAACGCCAACCTTACCGATATCCTGGCAGACGTGGAGAAACGGGCTATGGTAAGCCTGGACAACGCGGTGGAATACAGCCTAAAGGACAAGGTAAGAAACGGGAAATTTTATGTGGACCAGGGGATCATCGCAGGCTGCGCGGGCGGCGGATTTGAAAACATCTGCGCGGCGGCGGATATCTTAAAGGGAAGCAACATCGGCAGCGACGCCTTTACCTTAAGCGTGTACCCCGCGTCCATGCCCATCTATATGGAACTGATCAAAAACGGCTGCGCGGCTGCCATCCTGGAGACCGGCGCGGTGATGAAGACGGCGTTCTGCGGGCCGTGCTTCGGCGCAGGGGACACCCCGGCCAACAACGCTTTCTCCATCCGTCACTCCACCAGGAACTTCCCCAACCGGGAAGGCTCCAAGCTCCAGAGCGGACAGATCGCCTCCGTGGCCCTCATGGACGCCCGTTCCATCGCCGCCACCGCGGCCAACCAGGGACTGCTGACGCCGGCCACCGATTTTGACGGCCCCATTGGCAAATACAAATATCATTTCGACGCGAAGATTTATCAGAACCGGGTATTTGACTCCCACGGCGTAGCGGATCCTCGCGTGGAAATCCATTTCGGCCCCAACATCAAGGACTGGCCGGCCATGTGCGAACTTCCGGAAAACCTGGTGCTGCGGGTGGTTTCCGAGATTCACGATCCCGTGACCACCACAGACGAACTGATCCCTTCCGGAGAGACCAGCTCCTATCGTTCCAACCCCCTGGGCCTGGCGGAGTTTACCCTTTCCCGCAAAGATCCCGCCTATGTGGGTCTGGCAAAGGACATCCAGAGGGCGCAGAAAGCGGTAATGGAAGGCCGCTGTCCGCTGGAGGAAAAACCGGAGTTAAAGGAAGTGATGGAAACCATCGGGACGCAGTTTGCCGGAGTGGGGGAAGGCAACGTGGGCTTTGGCTCCACCATTTTCGCGGTGAAGCCCGGGGACGGTTCCGCCCGGGAACAGGCTGCCAGCTGCCAGAAGGTGCTGGGCGGCTGGGCGAACATCGCCAACGAATACGCCACCAAGCGCTATCGCTCCAACCTGATTAACTGGGGAATGCTTCCGTTTTTGATTCCGGAAGGAGAGCTGCCTTTTGCAAACCACGACTATCTCTTCTTCCCCGGCATCCGCAGGGCAGTGGAAGAAAAGGCAGGGCAGATTACCGGGTATGTGGTAAAGGATGCTGCATTGACTCCCTTTACCGTGACTTTGGGCGATCTGACCGACGAAGAAAGACAGATTATCTTAAAAGGCTGTCTGATTAACTACAACCGCGTGGACGGCTGAGAAACTCCCGCATAATCCTACCCGTTTCTTCATAAGCTTATGACAGGACATGTACGGACAGGACATGGAAAACGGCTGTAAAGGAGGAAGGCGGGTGCGGGAAAAAAGCAGGGAAAACCAGACGATACGAACCGTGAGAAGGAAACGGATCCAGGACCTTCTCGCGGTTCTTTTCTTTTTGCTGCTGCTGCCCTATACCTGCAGCGTCGTGGGAGGGATCGCTACAGGAGGGGACGCGGTCAAAACCATGGCGGGGGCAAAGCAGGGGCCTTATTTTTACCGGGAAGAAAAAAACGGGACCTGGCAGGTGCCGGTGGAGGAATACCTGGTGGGCGCGCTGGCGGCTACGGTCCCGGGGGATTACCGGACGGAAGTGCTGAAAGCCCAGGCGGTGATTCTGCGCAGCGCCTGCATGGCGGAACCGCAGGGGGAGGATATGCCGGACTATCTGGACCTTAAGGAACGAAAAGAGGTATGGGGCGAAGATTTTGAGGAAAACAAGGAACGGTTTTCCCAAGCGGTTTCGGATACTTCCGGCATTGTCCTGACCTGGGAGGGGGAGGCGGTAAGCCCTCCTTTTTTCCGGCTGAGCGCCGGGACAACCAGGAGCGGGGCGGAAATTTTCGGGCAGGAAAGGATTCCCTGGTGCCACAGCGTGGAATGTCCCCATGATCTGGAGTCGGAGGACTTTTTGCAGGAAACAAGGATCGGCCGGGCGGAATTTTTCCGGAAGCTGTCGGAAGAAGGGCTGCGGCTGCCCAAAGACGGGGCGAAACTGGTGCTCACCCGGGACAGCGCCGGTTATGTGATGACGGTAAGCTGTATGGACAGCCGGATGGAGGGGGAACGGTTCCGTGCCCTTTTTGAACTGCCTTCGGCCTGTTTTACCCTGGAGGAAAAAGAGGGGGAGATCCTTGTGCGGACAAAGGGGGTGGGACACGGGCTGGGATTCGATCAGTACAGCGCAAACGTGCTGGCCGGGGAAGGAAAAGATTATGTGGAACTGCTGGACTGCTTTTTTGCGGGTCTGACCCTGGAAAAAATGGAATAAAGGGAAAAGGGACTGGCAAGACTATGCCTGAAGGACTTCAACAATTTCGGAAAGGAAAGGATCAGCGAGATGAGAAGAAGGAAATCAGGCGGAATGCGGCGCAGGGAAAAATGGATTATGACGGCTTCCGGCATTCTGGTGCTTACGGCCATGACCGTTACGGGGGTTTACATTTACAACAGCAATCAGGGTAAGGAGCCGGAAAACAACGTGGTGGATTTTTCCGCGCTGGAAGGGGAAACAACGCAGGACGGGCAGGTGGCGCAGGCGGAAAACAGTTCCGCCCAAAACCTGACCAGCGGGCAGGAAAATACCGGGGAACTGGATTATGATCCCTATTACGCGGAAGCAGACCGCAAGCTTAACGAGGGCAGCAGCGCTACCCTGCCAAAGACCGGGGAAGGGACGCTGGAACCCGATGGCGGAAAACAGGAGGAAAGCCTTTCCGTGGGCTATGCCGAGATCGACCGCAGCCCGGGGGATGAAACAGGGGAGGCAGACACGGAGGCAGTACAGGACAGCGAAGAAAGCGATGCGGCAGAAGACGGCAGCGAAAGCGATGCAGAGGACGGCCAGGCCCTGGAAGCGGTGGCCGACGTGGCCGCAGAGGAAAGCAGCCTGCATTTTTCCGAAGACAGCGTGCTGGAATGGCCCCTGGCGGGAAGCGTGCTTTTAAATTACAGCATGGACAAGACCATTTATTTCCCCACGCTTGAGCAGTACAAATACAATCCCTCCATCGTCATTGCGGCCACCCAGGGGACAAACGTGGCCTGCGCGGCGGACGGCGTTGTGAAATCCATTTATGAGGATCCCCAGACCGGGACCACCCTGGTGATGAACCTGGGGAACGGATATGAACTGACCTACGGCCAGCTGGAGGACATCCTGGTGGAAGAAGGGGACCTGGTGGAAACCGGGGTATTTTTGGGCACCGTGGCAGCGCCTACCAAATATTATACGGCGGAGGGGACCAACGTCTATTTCAAAATGACAAAAGACGGGGAGCCGGTAAACCCGCTGGACTATCTGGGATAGAAACTGCTTTACGCCGCCGTGTTTTGAGCGTATACTAATACAAAAATCCGTAAGAATGAACGAGGAGAAAGACAATGAAAGTAGTTGTATTAGCGGGCGGCATCAGCACGGAACGGGACGTTTCCCTGATTTCCGGGAAGATGATCTATCAGGCCATGAAACGGCTGGGACATCAGGCGGTTTTGCTGGACGTTTATCTGGGAATGGAAAGGGAAGACATCGACCATCTGTTTGAGAGCGAAGAAGATTTTGCGAAGGACATTGAGGATATCCGGGAAATCAACCCGGATATCAGCCGGATTAAGGCCATGAGAAAGGACGGGGGCAAAAGCTACTTCGGCCCCAACGTCATCCGGATCTGCCAGATGGCGGATGTGGTGTTCATGGGACTGCACGGGGAAGACGGGGAGAACGGCAAGGTCCAGGCGGCTTTTGACCTGCTGGGCATCCGTTATACGGGGACGGATTTTGTCAGCAGCGCCCTTTCCATGGATAAGGCGCTGGCAAAGGAACTGTTCTTCTACCACGGCATCCCCACGCCGGAAGGGTTTACGGTGAAAAAGGGCGAAAAAGCGCCCCTGCCCGGGAAATTCCCCTGCGTGGTGAAAGTCTGCTCCGGCGGTTCCAGCATCGGGGTGTCCATCGTCAAAGATGAATCGGAATATGAGACGGCGCTCTGCGACGCCTTCCTCTATGGGGAGGAAGCCATCGTGGAGCAGTACATAAAGGGACGGGAGTTTACCTGCTGCGTGCTGGACGGCAAAGCCCTTCCCCTGGTGGAAATCGTGCCCAAAGAGGGATTTTACGACTATAAAAACAAATATCAGGCCGGCAGCACGGTGGAGATTTGTCCCGCGCCCCTGGACGAGGAGCACACCGGACGGATCCAGGAGATTTCCCGCCGGGTTTTCCAAGTGCTTCGGCTCAAAAAGTACGCCCGCATGGACTTTATGATGGATGAGGAAGGAAACGCCTACTGCCTGGAAGCCAACACGCTGCCCGGCATGACGCCCACCTCCCTGATCCCCCAGGAAGCGGCGGCTGTGGGAATGGATTATGACCATCTTTGCCAGAAGATTCTGGATATGGCGTTTGAGGGGTGAAAACAGGGATGAAAAATATGACGTTATGGAACATTGCGAGGGCCTGCCAGGGACGGCTGGTGGTTCCTACGGGGAACCGGCCGGTCTGCCAGGGCTCGGGGATCCGGGTGATCCGCCGGTATTCGGGAAAGGAAGCCGCCGGGATCGTGCTGGATTCCCGGCAGGTGGAGCCGGGATTTGTGTTCGTGGCTGCCCGGGGGGAGCGGGTGGACGGACATCGGTTTATCCCGGAAGTGTTTGAAAAAGGCGCCATCGGCGTGATCTGCGAGCAGGAGCCTACAGAGCTGCCCGGCCCCTGCATTGTGGTAAAAGACAGTCTGGAGGCGCTGCGGCAGGTGGCGGCCTTTTACCGGCAGCAGATGCCGGTTCCTGTGGTGGGGGTCACCGGAAGCGTGGGAAAGACCAGCACCAAGGAGATGATTGCGGCGGTGCTGGCCCGGAAATTTGTCACCCATAAGACAAAAGGCAACTTCAACAACGAAGTGGGCGTGCCCCTGACCCTTCTTTCCATGCCGGCAGATACCCAGGCAGCGGTGGTGGAAATGGGGATCAACCATTTCGGGGAAATGCGGCGTTTAAGCCAAATGGTCCGCCCGGACTTTTGCGTCATGACCAATATCGGCCAGTGCCACCTGGAATTTCTGGGCAGCCGGGACGGGATCCTGCAGGCCAAGTCGGAGATTTTTGAGTTCATGAATCCGGAGGGCACGGTCTTCGTCAACGGGGACGACGATAAGCTGGCCGGGATCCGGGAGGTCCACGGCAAAAGGCCGGTGCGATTCGGCCTGAATCCGGAAGGGAACGATCTTTACGCGGACGAAATTGAAAATCTGGGACTGATGGGCAGCTCGGCCATGATCCATGTTTCGGCCGGCGTGCCGGGGGCGCCTGCGCAGGGGACGGACTTTGCCGTGCGGATTCCCCTGCCCGGGACCCACATGGTGTACAATGCCCTGGCGGCGGCAGCGGTGGGATTTTCCCTGGGACTTACGGAGGAAGAAATCGCGGACGGGATCGCCTCCGTACAGCCGGTGAGCGGCCGGGGCCGGGTAGTTACGGCCGGGGATCTGACGGTGATCGACGACTGCTACAACGCCAACCCTGTTTCCACGAAGGCGGCCATCGACCTTCTCTGTCTGGCCCGGGGCCGGAAAGTGGCCGTCCTGGGCGATATGTTCGAACTGGGGGAAAGGGAAGAAGAGCTTCACGCCCAGGTGGGCAGATATGCGGCGCAGCGGGGAGTGGACTGCCTGCTTTGCGCAGGCAGCCTTTCCTGCCGGACGGCCCGGGGCGCACAGGAAGCGGGCCTGGAACAGGTCTTTTCCTTTGAAAGCCGGGACGAACTGCAAAAGGCCCTGCCGGACCTGCTTTTGCCCGGGGATTCGGTGCTGGTGAAAGCGTCCCATTCCATGGGATTTGAAAAAATCGTGGAGATGCTTCTGGAAAGAAAATAGCGAGGGCGCGGGATTTGGCCGCGGATGCCCTAGTATTTCATTTGTAGTGTTAGGACCACAGGATTTCTCGTCAGCCTGTGGTCCAATTTTGTGTTTGCAGTGTTAGGACCACAGGGCTTTGTGCCAGCCTGTGGTCAGATTTTCTGTATGTAGTGTCAGGACCACAGCCGCCGGTAAAAAGGCATTAGCGGTACCGCCTCAAAATCCGCGTTCTTCCCACATGAGCCGTTCGGTCTCCGCCCG
>CALWGP010000081.1 GCA_944380095.1 uncultured Lachnospiraceae bacterium
ATCTTGGGCATCATATAAATCCGGATGGAACGGCTGTAGCAGTATTTGAGCAGCACGTTGCGGTCCTTGGTATGGATGTCCCAGAGCACAATGGCGTCATAATCCGGCAGCGCCGCCTTAATGGCGTCGTATCCTTCCCTGATGTTCATGCACCGTTCCACCCGGTACTTGTCCTTGCGGCTGGCAAATTTATTCAGGATATCTTCAATGGCCCTTTCCCCGTGCACCAAAAGCAGCCGCCGGGGAGGGAAGGCCTTGCGGTAAATCAGGTTGCAGATCCAGATCCAGATTCCCGCAAAAATGAGCTGGTAAATGGTCATGGGCAGCATCTTTTCCCCGCTGATCACAAACCACCCGTACATCAGGCACAGCTGGGCGTAGGTAAGCACGTTGACGCACAGCAGGGCAAACAGCTGGGACAGGAAAATATCCATGGGCTTGAGATAGCCGATTTTCAAAGCGCCGTAAGTGTTGGAAAAAAAGAACAGCAGGGCGAAATAAATCCCCACTACCAGGATGTGCCCGTTGACATTAAAGCGGTTCCCCGTTTTCCAGAAAATGTGATTGTAAAAATAATTGTACCACATATAGGCATAAAAGGCGGTCAGCACACACAGCCCGATTAAGGACAGCGCCAGGATCAACAGCCTTTTCATGGAATCCTTTTGTTTCATGTCTTCCTTTTTCCTCCGTCTCACAGCCTGCGCAGCGTCGCCCGGACAGCCCAGAAGGCCAGATACCATGCGCTCTGCAAAGGGTTCAGTTTTTCCTGTCGCCGGTACAGGTTCCAGATCCGCGACACCGCCGCCGCCTTATTGGACGACAGCGACCGCTTCGGCCGCCGGTAAATCACCAGGTTTTCGTCCAGTCCTCGGGCCACATGCCCGGCCCGCAGAATCTGCCACCAGGTGGCCGTATCCTCGCTTTTGACCTCCGGCATGGAAAGAAGCCCGTCCCCGATTTGCTCCCGGTCAAAAAGCACCGTGCTGGTAAAGATCACGGTCCTGGACAGGGCCTGCCGGTAAGTCAGCGTTTCCGGCACGGATACCACTTTCCCGGTCCCCCGTGCTGCCTCATCCCCGAATTCATAGGCGGTAAAGACAAAAGCAGCCCCTTTCCGGCGCAGGAACTCCAGTTCTTTTTCCAGTTTATCCGGCCGCCACACATCGTCCGCGTCCAGGAAAGCCAGATATTGCCCCTCCGCCCGGGACGTGCCGAAATTGCGGGCGGCGGCGGCCCCTTTTTTCCCCGCCTCCTGGACAAGCGGCCGGATGCGGCCGTCCTCTTTTGCCAGCCTTTGGACCAGTTCCCTGCTTTTGTCCGAAGAATGGTCGTCCACCAAAAGAAGCTCCCAGTCCCCGAAGGTCTGCCGCTGTACCGACCTTACCGTTTCTTCCAGATAGTCCGCCGCGTTGTACACGGGCACCACGATACTGACCAGTCCCTTTTTTTTCATCCTACAGTTCTTCCTTTACCAGATAGATGGGGCGTTTTTTCACTTCCAGATAGGTTTTGGACAGATATTGCCCCAAAATGCCCACGCAGAACAGCTGCACGCCGGCCACCAGCAGGATAATGCATACCATGGAAGGCCAGCCCGCCACCGGGTCGTGGGTAATCAAATTTTTGATCACCAAAGCGACAATGGCCACGAAAGCCGCAAAGCAAAACAGCAGCCCCACCACGGAAGAGATGGCCAGGGGCACCGTGGAAAAAGCCGTAATCCCGTCGATGGAATATAAAAACAGCTTCCAGAAGTTCCACTTGGTCTCCCCGTGGGCCCGCTCCACGTTTTCATATTCCAGCCATTTGGTCTGATAGCCTACCCAGCCGAAAATCCCCTTGGTAAACCGGTTATATTCGCACATGGACAAAATGGCGTCCACCACCTGGCGGGTCATCAGCCGGTAGTCCCGGGCGCCGTCCACGATTTCCGTCTTGGAAATTTTGTTCATCAGCCGGTAGAACATCCGCGCAAAAAAAGAACGGATGGGGGGTTCGCCCTTGCGGGTCACCCGTCTGGTAGCCACCGAATCGTATCCCTGCTTGATCCAGGAAAACATTTCCGGAAGCAGGGAAGGGGGATCCTGGAGGTCTGCGTCCATCATCACCACATAGTCCCCCTTCGCCTTCTGGAATCCCGCGTAAATCCCCGCTTCCTTGCCGAAGTTTCTGGAAAAGGAAACCAGATGCACCCTCGGGTCCTTTTCATGCAGCCTGCGCACCTGCTCTGCGGTGCCGTCCCCGGACCCGTCGTCGATATAAATCACCTCGAGATCCAGCCCTTCCTGTTGAAAAAAGGGCTCGTTTTTGCACAGTTCCGCATAAAAAACCGGTACGTTTTCCTCTTCGTTATAGCATGGCACGATGACGCTCAGTAACATTTTCTTTCTCCTGTGTTTCTTTCCCTTAGACGGCGCTTTGGCCGTCCATCCTCACTTTATCCGCAATCCTTGCAATGTATTCGCTGTTGGTGGGCCGCACGGACCCGGTCAGGCGGCTGAATCCGAACAGTTCCTCAAAAACCTCCGGATTCCCCCTCTCCCAGGAAACCTCGATGGCGTTGCGGATGGCCCGTTCCACCCGCTGCAGCGTGGTCCTGTAGCGGCGGGCGACCACCGGGTACAAAAGCTTGGTCACACTGCCCACCAGTTCCATATCGGAGGCGGAAAGAAGCACCGCCTCCCGCAGGTAATAATATCCTCTCAAATGGGCCGGAATCCCCAGCTCCAGCATCAGTTCCGACACACTGCGCTCCATTTCCACCGTGCTTTTTAATTCTGTCACCATAAGTTCCTCCTTACCTTTTCGCCGGATTCTGTCACAAATCCCGTTTTTGCACCTTCATCTTAACATGCCAAAAGGAAAGGCGATATGAAAAGACATCGAGAAATTTCGCGCTTTTTTAGCCTATTTTCGCGTTTTTTTCGCAGCCCGAAAAAGGATACGGCCTTATAAAAACCGGTCCCTGCCTTCTTTTTCCAGCTGTTCCACCACCTGTTTTATCCGCTGGGCCTGGGATATAGGGCAGACTAAAATGGCGCTGTCGCCTTCCGCGATGACCAGGTCCTCAACGCCTACCGCGGCGATGAGCTTCTTCGTCCCGTAAACCACGCAGTTGCGGGCGTCCAAAAGCAGGGTTTCCCCGCTGGAAATATTGCCGGCCCCGTCCTTTTGCCGGACGCTGTCCAAGCTGTCAAAGCTGCCTACGTCGCTCCATCCAAAGTCCCCTTCCAGCATGAGCACGCCTTTTGCGCGCTCCATAATGCCGTAATCCACCGAGATTTTGGGGATGGAAGGATACACTTCCCGGATCACTTCCTGTTCCCGGGGCGTGCCCATGGCTTCCCCGATCCGTTCCAGGCAGGCGAAGATGTCAGGCAGAAGCTCTTTAAAATAGCGCAGGATGGTGGACGCTTTCCAGACGAACATCCCGCTGTTCCAGGCATAGCCCCCGTCTTCCAGGTAAGCCTGGGCCGTAGCCGCATCCGGCTTTTCCACAAATTCTTCCACCGCCCGCCAGGGCTTTCCCTCCACGGGGAGGCTTTTGATATAGCCGTAACCGGTGGAAGGGAAGGTGGGCCGGATCCCTACGGTTACCAGGGCGTCCGTCTCTTCCACTGCCCTGACCGCCAGCTTCATCACCCGGGTATACTCCGCTTCGTCCCGGATGTGGGGGTCCGCCGCAAAAACGCACATGATCCCGTCTTCGTACTTCCTGACCAGTTCCATGGCCGCATAGCCGATGCAGGCCGCCGTATTGCGGGCCGCAGGCTCCGCCAGGATGTGGTCTTTTGCAATCCGCCCCTTTGTTTCTTGCAGCATCAGCTCCGCCTGGCTTTCGTTGGTCACAATGAAAATATCCTCCCGCCGGACCAGCTCTTTTTGCCGGTCGATGGTTTCATTGACCAGCAGTTCCTTTCCGGAAAGGTTTAAAAACTGCTTGGGCCTGGCCTTGGTGCTTAAGGGCCAAAAACGGGTCCCGCCGCCCCCGGCCATGATCACGCCGTATACTTTCATAAAAGGTTTTCCTCCGCTAAGGTTCTGTTTTATAAGCCACGGGCGCTGTCCACGTTTTCCACAAACCAATCGTAGGCCAGTTTTACCCCTTCTTCCAGATCCACCTGGTGATGCCAGCCCAGGCCGTGCAGCTTCGTCACATCCGTCAGCTTTCTGGGCGTGCCGTCGGGCATTTCCGTATTCCAGATGATTTTCCCTTCATAGCCCACGATCCGCTGCACGGTTTCCGCCAGCTGCCGGATGGTCACTTCTTTGCCCGTGCCGATGTTCACATGCTGCTCCCCGTCGTAGTGCTCCAGCAAAAAGACGCAGGCGTCCGCCATATCGTCCACATAGAGGAACTCCCGCAGCGGGGTCCCCGTGCCCCACAGCTCCACCGCAGGCGCGCCTTTTACCTTCGCCTCATGGAACTTGCGGATCATGGCGGGCATCACATGGCTGCCGGACAGGTCGTAATTGTCGTGGGGCCCGTACAGGTTGGTGGGCATACAGCTGATAAAATCGTCCCCGTACTGGCGCTTGAAAAATTTGCACATTTCCAGGCCGGAAATCTTGGCAATGGCATAGGCCTCGTTGGTGGGTTCCAGCGGGCCGGTCAAAAGGGCATCCTCGGGGATGGGCTGGGGCGCCATCTTGGGATAGATGCAGGTGCTTCCCAGAAACAGCAGCTTGCGTACCTTGAAGTCGTGGGCCGCCTTGATCACGTTGCACTGGATCTGCATATTGTCCCAGGCAAAATCCGCCGGCGCGGTGTTGTTGGCGTTGATGCCGCCCACTTTGGCCGCCGCCAGCACCACCACGTCCGGACGCTCCTGCTCAAAAAACGCCCGCACCGCGGCCTGGTCCGTCAGGTCCAGTTCCTTATGGGTCCTGCCCACGATGTTTTCATAGCCTTTCTTTTCCAGGTTGCGGACAATGGCGCTGCCCACCAGCCCCCTGTGTCCCGCAACGTAAATTTTATCCTGTTTTGAAATCGTACTGCTCATCCTCTACTCCTCTCCTGCCGGCGTGCCGGCAGCTTTCTGCCGGAATCCGGATTCTATGGTTTTTTTGTCCCTCAGCTCGATGGACTGGACCACCGGGGAAGAGGGAAACTTGTCGTAGCCGATCTGGCCCCGGTCCAGCGGGACGTAAACCGTCACCCCGTCCACCTGATAGGTTTCGGCCGGCCAGGTACCGTAATCCTGCTGGTACACGTAATAAGGCTCCTGCCACAGCTCCAGCACCATGTTACCTAGATTATACCCCCTGTACAATAAAAATGCCACAAGGAACGCGGCGAAGAGCCAAAAGCCCCTTCCTTTTCCAAAAAACCGGACATACAGTCCCCCGAAAGCGGTCAGAGGCAAAAACAGGACGAAAAAGTACCCGTACCGCACCAGCGGGGCGCCGAACTGCCAGATGAGAAAGCCAAACAGGGCCGCAGCTTCCAGCAATACAAATCCCCGGTACGCTCCCCCTTCTTCCCGAAGTGTCCCTGTCCCATGTTTCCCGGCGCGTTTCCGGACCGCCCAAATAACCGCCCTTCTTCCCGCGCCCGCCGCCATGGTCAGGATACTCACCGGCACGGCCAGCCATCCTGCGGCCACCAGGAGCCGGTCGAGGACCGACTGGGCCCGCAGCCAGTTGGGAAACCACTGCCCAAAGGGCATATCCTTTTGATACACGTCAAAAATCTCTTTGGCATAGACCCGGATTTCCGCCGCGTCGCTGTCCGCATACCCTTTGGAAATCTTCCAGTCTGCATCAAACAAATCCAAAAAAGTAAACGGATAAAACAGCCAGCCGGAAATCAGCACGTTTCGCGCCAGCCACGGGAAGGCAATGACCGCGCACAGCCCAAGATAGCAGGCGATCTGTCCCCACTTTCTTTGCCGAAGCAGCAGGAAGGCGGGATAGAGGGCCAGCAAAAGCATCCCCGCCGCAGACAGCTTCACCGTGGCCGCGTAGACCAGATACAGGCTAAGAAGGGCGTACGGCACGGGCGAAGCCTCCTTTTTTTCCAGAAGCTGCGCCCAGGTAATGGCCACAAAAAACAGAATCAGCATGGCAAAATAATCCGAGGCCGGGGAAACCAGCTCCCGGAACACCGCCACCAGGTAAAAAACGCAGCCGGCCATCAGGAAATCCGATAAGCGCACCCGCTTTTCCCGGGCAAGATCCAAAAGGGCAGTGCATTTGACCGCGCACAGCAGGGCAAAAAAGCCCTGGACGCAGTGCATGGGGTACTTCGTCAGCCCGGCCCCCCCAAACAGGGCGCACAGGGCGAAGGCCGCGCTGTTGTAGCCAAACCGGCTGTGCAGATTGGCAAGCCCGGGCACCACCCCATACTCTTCGATCCACCGGATGCTCTGGGCATGATAAAGGCCGGTGTCATAATGCATATAGCCCCGGGAAGAGCCGTAGGCAAACAATAAGACGAGGAAACCGTACAAAAGCAGCCGCCCCCGTCCGGTTTCCTCCGTTTTCTGTTTTAAAAAAGTATGGATCCTCTTTCGCAGCGCTATGGCCGCCGCAAGCGCAAAAGCGCACATCAAAACGTTGGCCCGGATCCCCACTCCCGCAAACAGGCTGAAATACTGGGCATATACGTTTAAAATCAGCAGGCCCGCCATCAGTACGGAAATCTGACTTTTGACCCGGTATCCGAAACGCCGTTCCAAAAAGAACAGCGCGGCAAAGCCCACCGGGAATGCGGTCAGGGCAAAATAGCACCACTGGATCAAAATCATGCACATAGGCTGTCACGTCCCGCGTCTATTGTTCGCGGCTTTTGTACTCTGCGCAGGACATGCCGCAGATCGCCTGCATATCCGCTTCCATCATCATCGCCACCAAGCCTGCGAAATCCGTCTTTCTGTGCCATCCAAGCTCCCGCTCGGCTTTTTCGCAGTTGCCCCACAGAAATTCCACTTCCGAAGGACGGTAAAACTCGGGGTTGACGTCCACCAGCAGCCGGCCGGTCTTATCGTCATAGCCTTTTTCGTTGACCCCTTCCCCTTCCCAGCGGATCCGGATCCCCACTTCGCCGAAGGCCTTCTCCACAAATTCGCGCACCGTATGGGTCTCGTTGGTGGCAAGCACATAGTCCCCGGGCTTATCCTGCTGCAGCATGCGCCACATGCCTTCCACATAATCGCCCGCAAAGCCCCAGTCGCGCTTGGCGTTCATATTGCCCAAAGACAGCTTCTCCTGCTTCCCGGCCAGGATGTTGGCAATGGCAAGGGTGATCTTGCGGGTCACAAAGTTCTCCCCCCTCCTGGGGGACTCGTGGTTAAAGAGGATGCCGTTGCAGGCAAACATATTGTAAGCTTCCCGGTAATTTACCGTAATCCAGTAAGAGTACAGCTTCGCCACGCCGTAAGGGCTCTTGGGGTAGAAGGGGGTCTTTTCGCTCTGGGGGGCCGTCTCCGGCAGGCCGCCGAACAGCTCCGAGGTGGACGCCTGGTAAAAGCGGCAGTTGCCCCCGTTGACCCGCAGCGCCTCCAGCAGCTTCAGCGTGCTGTTGCCCGTAGCCTCCGCCGTGTACTCCGGCACTTCAAAGGAAATCCCCACATGGGACTGTGCCGCCAGGTTGTATACTTCGGTCGGTTTGATCTCCGCCACAATGCGCATCAGGCAGCTGGAGTCCGTGGTGTCCGCATAGTGGAGGAAGAACTTCACATTATGGTAGGAGGACGCCAGCAGATGGTCGATCCGCGCCGTATTGGAAATACTGTGACGGCGCACCAGCCCGTGCACCTCATATCCCTTCTCCAGCAGAAGCTCCGCCAGATAGGAACCGTCCTGCCCGGTAATTCCCGTGATCAATGCTACATTTCTCATTCTCAAGTTCTCCTGCTTTCTCAATATTCAGTTCCAATATACCATGACAGGCCCCGCTTTTCAACTGAAAACAAACTGCGCAGCCCATTGCATTTTCCCTTTTTTCCGTCTAAAATAGATCATCATCCGCAGGCAATCTTTCGACATGATAAGGAGGAGCATCCATGCGCCCTGTAATTCCTTTCTTTTCCCGTTTTCCTTCCTTCAAAACCCTTTTGGGACAAATTTTAGAAGCCTATTTCGCCGCTTTCGCCCTGTGCAACATCGGCGGTTTTTCCCCGGCCGGCATTCTTTCCGCCGTCCTGTTTGCACTGGTTTTCTGCTTCTTTTCCTTCTGCCGCAGGCAAAGGGAAAAAAATGCGGCCGCCCTTCCCCGCCTTTTTAACCCGGTCTGCCGCCTGCTGGCCGTCCTTTATACCCTGCTTTATGTGGCTGCACAACATCAAAATCTTACCGGCGGATTCGACAGCCGGCTGTTTCGCTTCGGCTTTGTTGCAGCCACTGCTGCCGGGCTGTACTTTCTGTTCGCGGCCTGCTGCCGGGCGCTGATGCTCCTTTTGGCGTCCCGAAGGCCCCGTTTGTCCACGGCCCCCCTGTCCGGACGCCAAAAGGCCCTCTGCTTTTTCCTGCTGCTTCTTTGCTGGCTGCCATGGTTTTTGTACGATTATCCCGGCGTAATGACCCCGGACAGCTTAAGCCAGTTTTCCCAGGCGACGGGACTGACGGCTTACAGCGACCACCATCCCCTTTTGCACACCCTGCTGTTTGAGGCCCTGTATCGCATCGGTTTTTTCCTGACCCGAAACGTCTATATGGGCATCGCTGCCTATACCCTGTTCCAGATGGCGGTGCTGGCCGGGGTGGAAACCTTCTG
The DNA here is from genome assembly GCA_944380095.1 of uncultured Lachnospiraceae bacterium. Classification (GTDB taxonomy): domain Bacteria; phylum Bacillota; class Clostridia; order Lachnospirales; family Lachnospiraceae; genus Gallintestinimicrobium. Next base: position 8,720 of record CALWGP010000081.1, read on the forward strand.
CCTATCCGTCCTGTCCCGTCTGGGCGCCCCCCGGCTCCTTCTGGCCGGGTGGCTGGCTTTCTGGGGGCTGCTTCCTTACAACGGCATTTTCGCCGTCACTCTCTGGAAGGACGTGCTGTTTTCCGCCTTCCTCCTGCTCTATACCCTGTGTCTGCTTTTGCTGCTGGCCGGAAAAGAGCCGGGGAAGGAGGGTCGTTTTTCCCGTGTCCCCCTGTTTTTGCTGCTGGCCCTCTCCGGCTGGCTTTCCTGTATGCTGCGCTCCAACGGGCCCTACGTATTCCTCTTTCTTTTTCCCTTTGTGCTGTGGGCCTTTTGGCGAAAAAACAGGGCGGCGGCCCTTTTGCACCTGGCCGTCCTCCTTTTGGCCTTTCTCGTAAAGGGGCCCGTTTATGACGCCTTCGGTGTGGAAAAAGCGGCTTTTACCGAATCTTTGTCCATCCCCCTCCAGCAGGTGGCCCGGGTGGTATCCGAAGGCCGGCCCCTGACCCAAGGGCAGGAATCCCTCATCGGGGAAGTGGTGGACGTTTCCCTCATTCCGGAATACTATGAGCCCTCCATTTCCGACCCCATCAAAGCCCTGGTTTCCTACAACAACGCCGCTTATCTGGAAAATCATAAGGGCGAGTTTTTCCGTCTCTGGATTGAACTGGGGCTTTCCTGGCCCGGGGATTATATACAGGCCTTCATCGACCAGACAAAAGGCTACTGGTTTCCGGACCGCGCTACCTTAACGGTCAACGAAGGGATCTCCCCCAACGAGCTGGGACTTGCCTGGCCCCATCTGCTGCCAGGCCAGCTTCCGGTAAAAATCAGCGAGCTTCTTTTAAAAATGCCGGATTTCCTTCCCCTGTACGGCCTGCTGTGGAGCATCGGCGCCTATACCTGGGCGGCCCTGTTTTTGTCCGCCTTCCAGTTTTTGTACGGGAAACGCTGCTTCCTGCTTTTATACCTGCCCTCCCTTGGCACCATCCTGACCCTGCTTCTGGCGACTCCCGTGGCTTCCGACCTGCGCTACGCCTATCCGCTGATCCTGGCCATGCCCCTTTTGGCCACCCTCCCGCTGTGTTTGACAAACGGCGCTTCGGACAATCGGCCTGTTGTAATTTCCCGTCAGAATGTGTAAAATAAAAAGGGCAGGGGATAATTTTCTTCCGGAATGAACGATGAAACCACAAGAGGATACGACATGGAATTTATCAGCGATTTGCTTCAAAACAGGGTATTTATGGCCGCCGCTACCGGCTGGCTGGTAGCGCAGGTGCTTAAAACCATTATCGATATGTGCGTCAATAAGAGCTTTGATCCGGAACGGCTGGTGGGCAGCGGTGGTATGCCCAGTTCCCACTCGGCCACGGTCTGCGCCCTGGCCACCGCTGCCGGGATCGAATACGGCGGCGGCAGTTTCCAGTTCGCCATTTCCGCCATCCTGGCCATTATCGTCATGTACGACGCCCGGGGCGTCCGCCGGGAAGCCGGCCTGCAGGCCCAGGTATTAAACGAGATGATCGCCTTCTTCCAGAATATGGGCAAGTCCGTTTCCTATGAGGAAAAGCTCAAGGAGCTCATCGGGCACACCCCTCTCCAGGTGACGGCGGGAGCCATCCTCGGCATCCTCATCTCCGTCCTTTACTGCCTGTTCCTCTGACTGCCGGCGCCTCTTTCTCCTTCCTTTCGTTTTTTTCGAAAACAGTTCCCGGATAACACAGAATTTTCACAACTGTCCGGTAAGATTGGTACAGAATGACAGAGACGGACGCTCAAAGGGAGGAAAAAAACATGAGTCAGAAAAAAGTAGATCGCTATAAAGAAGAAAAGGCGCACCGCAAAGAACGGATTGCCAAAGAAAAGCACAGACAGAAGGTCACCCGCATCGTTTTGTGGGCGGTTCTCGCGGTTTTCCTTGTCTGGATCGCCTATTCCGTGTATCGGAACGTGCGTCCCGAACCTTCCGTGCAGGAAACGGTCCCCACAGAGACCGAAACGGCGGC
>CALWGP010000082.1 GCA_944380095.1 uncultured Lachnospiraceae bacterium
CACTGGGGCTATAATTACTGGCTGACGCCGGGGTCCGCCGGGCTTTTGGATCCTTATGCGGTTACGGACTGCCAAAAGACCTTTCCGGCGGGCGACGCTTTTTCCGTATACCCCGGGAAAGACGGACCGGTGGAATCCATCCGGCAGGTTGTCTTTTATGAGGCCCTGCAGGATATCCGCCTGCTTTCCCTCCTGGAAAAGCGCAAAGGGGAAAAGACCGTGGAAAAGCTGCTTGAGGACTGGGAATGGAAGGACTTTCCGGACTGCCCAAAAGACCCGAGGGAATTCCTCTTGCTAAGGGAGAGACTGCTGGAAGAACTTTAGAAATCTTTCACAGTTTGTTCATCGGTATTTTTTGAAAAAGAGGTTGACAATAAATAGGGATAGTGGTATCTTAAGCATCAGAAGGTGTTAGCACTCGAATGAAACGAGTGCTAATAAGAGGAAGCGAGGTGGGATGATGGAACTGGATGAAAGGAAGTGCAAGATTCTGCAGGCCGTGATCCGGAATTATCTGGAGACCGGGGAACCGGTGGGCAGCAGGACCATTTCAAAATACACCGATCTGAATTTAAGTTCCGCCACCATCCGCAACGAGATGTCCGATCTGGAGGAGATGGGCTATATCATCCAGCCCCATACTTCCGCAGGGAGGATTCCTTCTGATAAGGGATACCGCTTTTATGTGGACACCATGCTGGAGGAAAAGGAAAGGGAAGTCGATGAGCTCAAAGGGCTCCTCACCCAGAAGGATGAGAAAATGGACACCCTCTTAAAGCGGGTGGCCAGGGTGCTGGCAGCCAATACCAACTACGCGGCCATGATTACGGCTCCGCAGTACCGGGGCAACAAGCTTAAGTTTATCCAGCTTTCCCGGGTGGATGCAAGGCAGCTGCTGGCGGTGATCGTCGTAGAGGGGAATGTGATCAAGAACACGATCCTCAACGTGGATGAGATGCTCGACGACGAGACGCTGCTGAAGCTGAACATCCTGCTGAACACCCACTTAAACGGCCTGTCCATTGAGGAGATCAACCTTGCCATGATTTCCGCCTTAAAACAGCAGGCGGGGATCCACAGCTCCATCGTCGGCGAGGTCATCGACGCGGTGGCAGAGGCGATCAAGTCCGACGAGGATTTAAAGATTTATACCAGCGGGGCCAACAATATCCTGAAGTATCCCGAACTGACGGATAACCGGGAGAAGGCGAGCGAGCTGATCAATGTATTCGAAGAGAAGCAGACGCTGACCGAGCTGGTGTCGGAGAACCTTGCGGACGAGAACGGCACGGGCATCCAGGTATATATCGGCAACGAGATGCCGGTGCAGTCCATGAAGGACTGCAGCGTGGTGACAGCCACCTATGAACTGGGCGAAGGGATGCGCGGGACCATCGGTATCATAGGGCCCAAACGAATGGATTACGACAAGGTCGTCGGTACGTTAAAGACGCTGATGAACCAGTTGGATACTTTGTATCATAAGGAAGAATAGGAAGGGAAGACAGACGTGGCAGACGAAAAAAAGGTTGAAGAAATGAATCAGGAAGCCGGAGAAGGCTGCGAAACGCCTGAAGGCACACAAGCCGAAGCACCTGCACAGGAAAAATCCGGGCAGGCAGACTGCGAAGCGGATTTCCGGGAATCGGCAGACGAAGAGGGACAGGAAGACGCGGACGATTCCGAAGAGGACGCATCGAAGGAAAAGAAAGGTTTCTTTTCCAAGAAAAAAGATAAAAAGGAAGAAGCTTATAAGGCGCAGATCGCAGAACTGCAGGATAAAGTGATGCGCCAGATGGCGGAGTTTGAAAATTTCCGCAAGCGCACCGAGAAAGAAAAGTCGGCTATGTTCGAAACCGGCGCCAAAAGCGTGATTGAGAAGATCCTGCCGGTGGTGGACAATTTCGAAAGAGGGCTGGCCATGGTCCCCGAAGAACAGAAGGAAGAACCTTTTGTGGAAGGGATGACCAAGATTTACCGGCAGCTGCAGACCGAACTGGAGAATCTGGGCGTGACGGCCATCGAAGCGGTGGGAAAAGAGTTTGACCCGGAGCTTCACAACGCGGTAATGCAGGTGGAAAATGAGGAACTGGAATCCGGGACGGTAGCCCAGGAACTCCAGAAAGGATACAAATACCGGGACAGCGTGGTGCGGCACAGTATGGTTGCCGTGGTGCAGTAGCCCCTCACTGTTGAGAAAGCTTTGGATGCGGCTGCGCCCCGTGCGCGAAGGCATCTTTCACATAGATAAAACAGAAGTTACAAGGAGTTCAGATAGCCTTAGGGCAGGAGGAGAAAGATTATGAGTAAGATTATTGGTATTGACCTGGGTACGACAAACAGCTGTGTGGCGGTAATGGAAGGCGGCAAGCCCACCGTTATCCCCAACGCGGAAGGCGCGCGGACGACGCCCTCTGTTGTGGCGTTTTCCAAAAGCGGCGAGCGTCTGATCGGCGAACCCGCAAAACGTCAGGCGGTGACCAACGCGGAGAAGACCATTTCTTCCATTAAAAGACATATGGGCACCGACTACAAGGTGGACATTGACGGCAAGAAATATTCCCCTCAGGAGATTTCCGCAATGATTTTGCAGAAGCTGAAAGCGGATGCGGAAAACTACCTGGGCGAAAAGGTTTCCGAAGCGGTGATCACGGTTCCCGCATATTTTAACGACGCGCAGCGTCAGGCGACCAAGGACGCGGGCAAGATCGCGGGCCTGGATGTAAAGCGCATTATCAACGAGCCTACGGCGGCAGCCCTGGCTTACGGCCTGGACAATGAAAAAGAGCAGAAGATCATGGTTTACGACCTGGGCGGCGGTACCTTCGACGTTTCCATCATTGAGATCGGCGACGGCGTGATCGAAGTGCTGGCGACCAACGGCGATACCCATCTGGGCGGCGACGACTTCGACAACAAGATCATCAACTGGATGGTTTCCGAATTCAAGGCGCAGCAGGGCGTGGATCTTTCCAACGACAAGATGGCGATGCAGAGACTGAAAGAGGCGGCGGAGAAGGCGAAGAAGGAACTGTCTTCCGCTACCACCACCAACATCAATCTGCCTTTCATCAGCATGAACGCCAGCGGCCCGCTGCATTTCGATATGAACTTAAGCAGGGCGAAGTTCGATGAACTGACCAGCGACCTGGTGGAGAGGACCGCGATCCCGGTACAGAACGCATTAAGGGACGCCGGCCTGACCGCTTCCGAACTGGGCAAGGTACTGCTGGTAGGCGGTTCCACCCGTATCCCTGCCGTGCAGGATAAGGTAAAACAGCTGACCGGGCATGAACCCAGCAAGTCCTTAAACCCTGACGAATGCGTGGCGCTGGGCGCTTCCATCCAGGGCGGCAAACTGGCCGGCGACGCGGGCGCAGGAGATATCCTGCTTCTGGATGTTACGCCCCTGTCCCTTTCCATTGAGACCATGGGCGGCATTGCGACCAGGCTGATCGAGAGAAATACCACCATCCCGACCAAGAAGAGCCAGATCTTCTCTACGGCAGCGGATAACCAGACGGCAGTGGACATCAATGTCCTGCAGGGCGAAAGACAGTTCGCAAGGGACAACAAGTCCCTGGGCCAGTTCAGACTGGACGGGATTCCGCCGGCAATGCGCGGCGTTCCGCAGATCGAGGTAACGTTCGATATCGATGCCAACGGTATCGTAAACGTATCTGCCAAGGATCTGGGCACGGGCAAGGAGCAGCACATCACCATTACCGCAGGCTCCAACATGTCCGAGGATGAGATCAACAAGGCGGTAAAAGAAGCTGCCGAGTTTGAAGCACAGGATAAGAAGAAGAAAGAAGCCGTAGATACGAGAAACAGCGCGGATTCCTTCGTATTCCAGACCGAAAAGGCATTAAAGGACGTAGGCGACAAGATCGACGCATCCCAGAAAGCAGCTGTGGAAGGAGACTTAAACGCCCTGAAATCCCTGCTGGATTCCACCAAGGACCAGGAACTTTCCGACAGCCAGGTATCCGAGATCAAAGCGGCACAGGAGAAGCTGATGCAGTCCGCACAGGCACTGTTCGCAAAGGTTTACGAACAGGCGCAGGGCGCTGCGGGCGCAGGCCAGGCGGGCCAGGCAGGCCCTGATATGGGCGCGGGCCAGACCGGCAGCGCAAATAACGGCAATCCGGACGATGATATTATTGACGGGGACTTCCGGGAAGTATAAAATAATAAAGGCTTTTACACAGGGGGCCAAGGAATTGGCCCCTAAGTGTGCGTAACGGTCCGGGACTGCCGGATGGTTGCATCAATTTGAAGGAGTAGGATTATGGCAGAACAGAAAAGAGATTATTACGAAGTCCTCGGGGTGGACCGGAACGCGGACGACGCAGCTCTCAAAAAAGCATACAGGGTTCTGGCAAAGAAATATCATCCCGATATGAATCCGGGCGATAAGGAAGCGGAGAAAAAATTCAAAGAGGCTTCCGAAGCCTACGCGGTCCTGAGCGATCCCGAAAAACGCCGTCAGTACGACCAGTTCGGCCATGCTGCTTTTGAAGGCGGCGCCGGCGGGGCGGGCGGCTTTGGCGGTTTCGATTTTAACAGTGCGGATTTCGGCGATATCTTCGGCGATATTTTCGGAGACCTGTTCGGCGGAAGAAGGAGCGGCGGGGCCAGGAGCGGCCCCATGAAGGGAGCCAACCTGCGCACCAGCGTGAGGATCACTTTCGAGGAAGCGGTATTTGGCACGGAGAAAGAGATCGAGCTGACGGTGAAAGAAGAATGCAAGACCTGTCACGGGACGGGCGCAAAGCCCGGCACCAGCCCGGTGACCTGCCCCAAGTGCGGCGGCAAGGGCCAGGTGGTCTTTACCCAGCAGTCCTTCTTCGGGACGGTTCGAAACGTCCAGACCTGTCCGGACTGCGGAGGCAGCGGAAAGATCATCCGGGAGAAGTGCCCGGACTGCCGCGGGACCGGCTATGTGCCTATGAAGAAGCGGTTTGCTGTGACCATCCCTGCCGGGATCGACAATGGCCAGTGCAAGCGCTTGGCAGGACAGGGGGAACCCGGGATCAACGGCGGCCCCAGGGGCGATGTGCTGGTGGAAGTGATTGTGGGCAGGCACCCGATTTTCCAGCGGCAGGATACCAATATTTATTCTACGGTGCCCATTTCCTTTGCGGTGGCTGCATTGGGCGGCGAAGTGGTGATCGATACGGTGGACGGCAAGGTCATTTATGATGTCAAGCCGGGAACCCAGACGGATACCAGGGTCCGCTTAAAGGGCAAAGGCGTTCCTTCCCTGCGCAACAAGGATGTACGGGGCGATCATTATGTCACCCTGGTGGTGCAGACGCCGGAGAAACTGTCTTTCGAAGCAAAAGAGCTGCTGCGCAAATTCGACGAGCATACGGGCGACAGCCTGCACGCCGCGGAGCGCGTATCCGGGGAAGAACCCCACAGGGAAAAGAAGAAACGCGGTTTCTTTAATAAATAAAGATAATCCAGCGGGAGAGCCTGCGTCCGGGTTTCGGCCAGCACAGCCGAAAACCGGGCGCGGGCTCCCTTTTTATTTCGATTTTTCGTAAATGAGAAATTGAAAATTATGGGAAGGTGTGTTAGAATGGTCTCAAAGATATGGCAAATATAACAAATATATCACAGAGGGAAGGAACAGGGGTTTATGGAGGAAGAGAAGTGCCTGTATCAGACGGTGTATGATACCTTGCAGGAACGGATCCGGTGCGGACAAATCCGGCCGGGGGAGCGGCTTCCCGCCGAAAAGGCGCTGGCGGAAGAATTTGGCGTCAGCAGGATTACCATTCAGAAAGCAATGGGGATGCTGGTGCAGGACGGATATATTGTCAGAAGGCCCGGGAGGGGAAGCTTTGCCAGTCTGGATGCGGGAAAGGCGGAACAGAAAGCCGGCGAAAGAGGGGCGGACGGCGGCGAGATGTCCCGCATGATCGGCCTGGTGATGGAAGAGTTTTCGGCCAGCTTCGGCATTGAGATGCTCAAAGCCATTGAAGAAGAGGCGGAGAAAAAAGGGTATCACCTGTGCATAAAACGTTCCTGCGGGGATCAGCTGAGGGAAAAGAAGATGCTGGAATCCCTGATGCAGATGAAAGTCGCGGGGATGATTGTGATGCCCACCCACGGACAGCACTATAATACGGAAATCCTGAAAATGGTCGGGGAAGGGATGCCGGTGGTTTTTGTGGACCGGTATCTGGAAGGGCTTCCGGTGCCTTATGTGGGTACGGATAATAAAAAAGCCATGGAGGAGCTGATGCGCTATCTGCTGGAAAAAGGGTATCGCAGGATCGCGCTGTTTACCCCTCCGGGAACGGATGCGGTTTCCTTAAAAAAGAGGCTGGAAGGCTATCAGGAGATGTGCGCCCGTTACTTGTGCGCAAAAGACGGCTCCTGCGCAGGATACCTGCTGGACTCCATCCGCTGCACGATTCCCGATTTAAAAGGGGAAAAGAGCAAAAATACAAACGACGACGCGGGAAAAATCGCGGAATTTTTAAAAGCCCACCCGGACGTGGAAGTGGTGATTGCGGCGGAGTATGATATCGCTGTGCTGACCCGGAAAGTCTGCCGCCAGATCGGCCTTAGGGTGCCCCAGGATATCAAAATCACCTGCTTTGACAGTCCCTTGTCCACTTACGGGGAATACACCTATACCCATGTGCAGCAGAATGAGGAACAGATGGGGAAACGGGCGGTGCAGATCCTGACCCGGCTGATCCGGGGAGAGACCATTACGGACCGGGTCTGCATGGACGCCTGTGTGGTACCGGGAATGAAAGAAGAATAGGGAAATCAAACAAAGGATCGCTCCCTTTTGGACAGTGCGCTTGCCGTCCGAAAGGGAGTTTTTTAATGCGGCAGGGCAAAACAAGCATAAATATCATATAAACAACATATATAACATATCAAATATAAATTATATAAGATTTCTATTGACTTTTTCGTCACATTTGTTTAATATGAATAGTAGAAACAGAAAACCCATGAGGAAGTACTGGGGAGGATTGCATAAAAAAATGAAGAAAAGATCGTTTATTAAGGACATTATGAAGAATCCTGTCTCATACCTGATGCTGCTGCCTGCCGCAATCTATTCCCTGCTGTTTGGGTACTGCACGATCCCCTATATGGTGATTGCATTCCAGCAGTTCAGCTATAAGAAGGGGATCGCGGGGAGCAAATGGGTGGGGCTGAAGAACTTTGAGTTCTTTTTCAAGTCAAAGGACGCAACCCATGTTATTTTCAACACCATCCGCCTGAATCTTTTGTTTATCACCTTTACCATGATCTGCGCGGTGGCCCTGGCCATTATGATCAACGAGATTCAGAGGAAGAAATTCAAAAAGGTGGCCCAATCCTGTTATCTGCTGCCGTACTTTTTATCCTGGACGATTATCTGCTACATCCTCAACGGCATTATCGGGAGCAAATACGGGATTTTAAACAATATCCTTGCTTCCGTGGGGATGGATAAGATCAATTTCTACGTGGAGGCAAAATACTGGACGGTGATCCTCGTGGTCGTGAAAGTGTGGAAGGACCTGGGGATGCAGATGGTCATTTACCTGGCGACCATCACCGGGTTTGACGATGAGCTTTACGGCGCGGCCGCCATCGATGGGGCCAGCCGCTGGCAGATGTGCCGCTATATTACCATCCCGATGCTGATGCCTACGGTGATCATGCTGACCATCATGGCGGTGGGCAAGGTCTTTTACGGGGACTTCGGCATGATCTATGCGCTGGTAGGCGATAACGGCATGCTCTACGATGCTACGGACGTCATCGACACCTACGTATTCCGGACGATGCGGGTGATCGGCAGTCCTTCCCAGGCGATGGCGATCAGCCTGTTCCAGGCCTGCATGGGATTCATCTGCGTATGGGGGACCAATTTCATCGCAAGGAAGAAGTTTTCGGAAGGAGCGCTGTTCTAAATGAAATTGACGAGAAAACTGACGGCAGGGAAAATCCTGATCTATCTGATTGTGACGCTGGTGGCCCTGATCTGTCTGCTGCCGCTGGTGCTGGTGATCATTGTTTCCTTTACGGCGGAGGCGGAGATTTTACGCAACGGCTACTCCTTCTTCCCTCATGAGCTGTCGCTGGAAGCATATAAGACGCTGTTTAAAAACGGGGGCGAGGTGGCCCGCTGCTATCTCAACTCGGTCTGCATTACGGTGATCGGCACGGTGCTGGCCACCTGCATCACGGCCATGGCATCCTATTCCCTGGCCAACACCTCGGTCTATTACCGCAACGGCATCGCCATGTTTTTCTTTGTCACCATGGTGTTTAACGGCGGTATGGTGCCCTGGTACATTATGTGCCAGAACCTGGGGCTGAAAGAAAACTATCTGGCCCTGCTGATCCCCAATCTGATTTTCAGCCCCTTTAACCTGTTTTTGGTGCGAAACTATATGCGGGAGCTGCCGGCTTCCCTGATGGAGTCGGCCAAGCTGGACGGGGCCAACGACGGGGTGATCGCTTTCCGGATTTATTTCCCGCTGTGCAAGCCCATCCTGGCGACAGTGGCGCTGTTTTACGGCATCGCCTACTGGAACGACTGGTGGAACGCCATTATGCTGGTGACGGATGTGGACATGTATCCCATCCAGTATTATCTGATGAAGCTGCGCTCGGATCAGAACTTTATGAAAATGCTGTCCGGCGCTGCCGGGGGCAGTGCCTTTGCCCCGACGGAATCTTTGCAGATGGCTACGGCCGCCATTACCATCGGTCCCATCGTCCTGCTCTATCCGTTTTTACAGAAATATATCGTCAAGGGCCTGGTCATCGGCTCGGTCAAAGGGTAACAGGGAAGGCGCCGGCTTTGCCAGGCCGGGGACGCTTCCATTCACTTATATACACCATAAAAAGGAGGGTTTTGTATGAAAGGGAAAATGGCGAAAAAGCTGTTAGGGGGACTGCTCGCTGCGATCCTGCTGGTTGGCTGCGGCCAGGAGGCTGCCGATACTGCCGGTTCCGCCGCTGCAGGCGGGGAAAGCGTAGCTGAGGAAACCGCAGCTTCCACGGCTGCGGCAGAGACAAAAGAGGCGTCCGACGCTGCGGCCAGCGGCGAAGTGGTGACCATCAATTACGTCCGCCCGGGCACCGAAGTAGAGCACAACGACGAGCTAGTGGCTGCCATCAACGAAAAGCTGGAAGCAGACGGGACGGGGCTGCAGCTGGAGATTACCTATGTTCCTTCCGACGTATTTTCGGACCGGGTAAACATGATGCTGTCCGCAGGGGAAGAGTTTGACCTGCTGGCTGTCATGGAAGACCAGAAGTCCTTTACCACTTATATCGGGACAGAGGGGATCCAGCCCATTACCGAATATGTGAAGAACAGCGAAGTGCTGCAGGAAGTGATTCCGGACTGGATGTGGCAGTCTGCAACCGTAAACGGCGAGATTTACACCATTCCAGCCAACTGGACGGAGAATGCGGATCAGGCAAGCTGCATCACCATCCGCCGGGAGAAACTGGAAGAGTACGGCCTGGACGATCCGGAAACCATGGACGATCTGCTGGAAATGGCGGAAGTGTTCACGGAGAACTGGGACGGCGATTCCAAGCCGGTGATCATTCCCATGTATGCGGAGCCGTTCACCTGGCTGTTCAGGGCGCTGGACACCTATCCGTTCACCGTACAGAAGGACCTGATTTTCATCGATCAGGAAGGCAATGTGAAAAACTGGATCGAAACCGACGAATTCAAACAGACGGCGGACTTCTTCCGCACCTGCTATGAAAGAGGCTATATCCCGGACGATGTGCTGTCTCCTTCCTGGTCTTCCTGGAACACCATGCTGACCGGCAACTTCATCTGGGTAGACGGCTGCCAGATGTGGGATCCCAGAGAAGTATGGGACGAGAGAATTCCTGGAGTGAATCTGGATTCCATCTATCTGAATCCCGACGGGCCTTCCTTCCGCCCTCAGTCCTTCCGGAATGACACGGCGGTTTCCTCTACCAGCACCCATCCCGCAGAAGCGGTGAAGTTCATGGAATGGGTATATTCTTCTCAGGAGAATTATGACCTGATGGTTTACGGCGTGGAAGGGCTGACCTGGGAGAATACCGGAGAAGGAACCTACAAATCCCTGATTCCGGATTTCGAGTTCAACGCGGACTGGATGATCGGCAACATGAAGTACGAGCGTTATGAAGACGGCACCTATGAGAAATTCATCGAGATCATGGGCGTGGAAAAACCCGATGCGGAAAACAGCATCGTGCT
>CALWGP010000083.1 GCA_944380095.1 uncultured Lachnospiraceae bacterium
GGGATTCGAACCCACGCGCCCTTTCGGACAAACGGTTTTCAAGACCGCCTCGTTATGACCGCTTCGATACCTCTCCGGGTCATATACAACGTCTTTTGTGTTTCTGCGCTTCATCAGCGCAAGATGTATTTTAGCAAAAACCCTTCCTGCTGTCAACCAATTTTTTCAAATTATTTTCTTCTATTTTTCTTTTGTTTCCAGCGCGCCTTTTTGCCGCAAAAAAGCCTCCGCCATCCCCAGATCTTCCGGGGTTGTGACTTTAATATTCTCATAAGAGCCTTCCACCAGTTTTACCTTCACATCCGTGAAGGTTTCCACCACCATGGCGTCGTCCGTGATCCGGATTCCTTCCGTTTCAAGCCGTTGCTTTTCCGCTTCCATCCTGCGGTATGCGTTATAAATCAGAGGGAATTCGAACGCCTGGGGCGTCTGGACAATCCAGACCCGGTCCCGGGGAGGCGTGCCGGCCGCAAAGCCGTTTTCATCCGCCAGCTTGACCGTATCCTTGGAAGGCATGGCCGCCACGCAGGCCCTGTCCTTTTGCGCCGCTGCCAGGCAGCGTTCGATGATTGTTTCATCCACAGCCGGACGGGCCCCGTCGTGGATCAGGACATATCCTTCTTTCGCAGCGTCCCCCATCCGTTCCCCGATCTCTTTTAGCGCACAGAAAACAGAGTCATAGCGTTCTTTTCCCCCCGCTATGATTCTGCTCACTTTTTTCAGTCCGTATGCATCCACGATCGTTTCCCTGCAGTAGGAAATCTGTTTGCTGTCTCCCACCACCAGCACCACCGCGTCGATGTAGGGCGAACGTTCAAAGGCATCCAGCGCATAGTACAAAAGCGGCCTGCCGCCGATCTGCAGGTACTGTTTCGCCACCTTTGTTCCCATCCGTTTTCCTTGTCCCGCCGCCAGCACTACCGCAGTACAGAATTTCTTTTCCATGGGGTTCCTCCTGTCGCCGATTTTATATCACCGATTTTGGTCCGTCAGATCTTGTCCCCCAGCCTTAAGTTCGGAACCGCATTTAAATCCCATCCGTGGCGGACGCCTTTGACGAATTCATAATATCCCGCCACGCCGATCATAGCCGCGTTATCCGTACAGTAAACCGGGGACGGACGGTAAAAGCGGACGCCCTGCCGTTTGCAGGCCTCTTCCAGCGCTGCCCTCAGGTGGGAATTGGACGCTACGCCGCCGGCTACGGCAAACTGCTTCACGCCGTGCCGCCGCACCGCCTCCATGGAATGCTCCACCAGCACATCCACAACCGCTTTCTGAAAGGATGCCGCCACATCTGCCTGATTGATTTCGATCCCCTTCATGCGGCAGCCGTTGAGATAATTGAGCACTGCGGATTTTAAACCGCTGAAGCTGAAATCATAAACATTGTCCACGATCTTTGCCCTCGGAAAAGCAATGGCCTCCGGGTTCCCAAGGTCGGAAACGCGGTCGATTTTCGGGCCGCCGGGATATCCCAGTCCAATAGCCCTTGCAACCTTGTCAAAAGCCTCGCCCGCGGCGTCGTCGCGGGTGCGTCCCAAAATCTCATATTCCCCGTAATCTTTCACCATCACAAGATGGGAGTGGCCGCCGGATACCACGAGACATAAAAAGGGCGGTTCCAGATCCTTGTTTTCAATATAGTTGGCGCAGATATGCCCTTCGATGTGATGTACGCCCACCAGCGGCTTTTTTTCGGCAAAAGCTATGGCTTTGGCCGCGGATACCCCCACCAGCAAAGCGCCCACCAGCCCGGGGCCGCAGGTCACCGCCACGGCCGTTACCTCTTCCAGGGAAAGTCTTGCATCCGACAGCGCCTTTTCCACTACCTGGTTGATTTTTTCAATATGTTTCCGGGATGCAATCTCCGGTACCACGCCGCCGTAGAGCGTATGCAGATCGATCTGGGAATAGATCACGCTGGACAGTACTTCCCGTCCGTTTCTGACCACAGCGGCCGCTGTTTCGTCGCAGGAACTCTCAATCGCCAGAATTGTTATGTCCCGCATTTCTTCCTTCGTGTTCATCCTTATCCTTCGTCCTCTTCGAATTTCAGATCTTCTGTCCGGCCGTCTTTTGCAGCCACTGCGCCCGGGAAAATCCTGCGCACACCGCCCATAAAATCTTCCGGACGGACTACGGACGGGCTGTAATGGGTCAGCCAAAGCCTTTTTGCCTGTGCGCGGCGCGCCAGGTCTGCCGCCTCCAGAAAGGTCATATGCTTGTTTTCTTTCGCCTTATCCTTCTTTTCCGGTTCCCCGTACATTCCTTCGCAGATAAACAGGTCCGCACCCTGCGCATTCCTGACGATTCCTTCCGTGGGCCGGGTATCCGTACAATAAGTAACTTTCAGGCCCTTCCTGGCCTCCCCCATAACCATGTCCGGGGTATAAACCTTCCCGTCCACTTCCACGGTCTCGCCTTTTTGCAGCCTGTTCCAATAGCGCTTCTCAATGCCCAAAGCTTCCGCACGGTCCAGCCGGAATTTCCCGGCCCGGTCCACTGCGATGCTGTATCCGTAGCAGGTCACGTTGTGATGGACCCTAAACGCCTCAATCCGCAGCCCTCCTAAGTCAAAGGACTGTTCCGCTTCCGAAATCTCCATGCACCGGATCTCAAAAGGCAGTTCAGGCGCAATCACCCGCAGCGCGCCCACTACTTTTGTCAGCCCTTTGGGGCCAATGAGAAGAAGCGGCTCCGTCCGTTCCGCATTGCCCATGGTAAGGAGCATGCCCGGCAGGCCGCTGATATGATCTGCATGAAAATGGGTAAAGCATATGACATCGATGGGTTTGGGACTCCAGCCCTTTTCCTTCATGGCAATCTGCGTTCCCTCCCCGCAGTCAATCAGGATACTTTTCCCATTGTACCGGGCCATCAGGGATGTCAGCCACCGATATGGCAGGGGCATCATCCCCCCGGTTCCCAAAAGACAAACTTCCAGCATGTTTCCTCTCATTTCTCCGCGCGCCGGACGCCGGGACCCTTATCCGTCCAGCTCCGTTTGCTCCCGCTTTGTCACGGGGATCAAAAACCGCGCGATCATTTTCTGATAACAGTCCTCGCACAGATCAAAGCAATGCTCCTGCCCGTCCATGGAACTGAAATATCCAAAAACCTGTTTTCCCTCAAAACAGCCTTCTTTTAAAATCCCGTTTTCCACCTTCAGCTCTCTGCCGCAGCCGTTGCAGACTACTTTGGAAAGCATGCCGCGCCTTTTTGTCCAGCTTCTCACAGCAACCACTCCTTCTTATTGATGTATCAGCAGTATACCGGATTTTTTTCGCCAAAAACAGCGGAAATTTGTTACAATCCGCTGCGCTTCCACAAAATCAGCGCGTCCTCCCGGGGATTGGAATAAAATCCCTTCCGGATTCCTTCCATTTGGAATCCCAGTTTTTCGTATAGCCGGATGGCCGCTTCGTTGCCGCTTCTGACTTCCAGCGTAAAATCCTTCACGCCGCGCTGCTTTGCCAGCCGCATCAGCTCCGTCAGCATGGCCTCGCCGATTCCCTTTCGCCGGCAACTTTGCTCAACCGCAACGTTGCAGATATCCCCTTCTTCAAAAGACTGCCAGATCCCGCAGCAGCCCACCAGCTGTCCTTCCCGCTCCGCTACCAGATAGAGGGCGTTTTCATCCCGGACAGCGGAAACAAAGGCGCCGACCGACCAGGCTTCCCGGGAACAGGCTGCCTCCATCCGGGCGGCAGAAGGCGCGTCCCCTTCCCGCATCCTGCGAAAGATCACTTCCCGGATCATCTTCATTCCCCCCGGCATGACGGGGCGATCCCGGCCCTCATGGCTTCCTTTTCAGCCTCATCCGCTCCCATTCTCTCACGTTCCGCCTGGGACATGCGCAGATATTCCGGTGCGAACCGGTCCGCTTCCACCAATTTCCCTTCCCGGGCCATAACCGCCCCCAGGCCGGCCACCAGCGCAGCCCTCTGCCGGCTGCAGCAGGCAGGGGCAAAGGAAAACGGGACCTCCAGCTGCCGGCGCAGCGCCTCCCGGTAAACGGGTACGCCGTCGCCCAAAAAGATCACTTCCCGTCCCAGTTCGTTAAGCTTTTCTACAAGCTGCTCCACCAAAAGGGCGCACTGTGGCTGCAGCGTCACCTGACGGTATGCCTCTTCTTCCCTCCTGAACGTATAAATCCCCGTATAAACCTGGCTGCGGCGGGCATCCATCAGCGGGCAGACAAGCCTGTCGCTTCCATAAAAGTTCCATGCCAGCGCATCCACGGTGGGGACGGGGGCGATGGGCGCCTTCAGCGCCAGTCCCAGCCCTTTGGCGGTAGCCGCGCCGATGCGCAGGCCGGTAAAAGAACCGGGGCCTGCCGCCACCGCAATAACGTCCACCGTATGCAGATCCAGCTCCACCATCCGCCCAAGTTCATCCAACATGGGCAAAAGCGTCTGGGAATGGGTTTTTTTATAGTTTGTCGTATATTCCCCGACCAGTACGTCGTCCTGCATCAGGGCCACGGAGGCCACAAGGCCGGAACTGTCCAGAGCCAAAATTTTCAAGCGATTACCTCCCCTTTTCCGTCATCGTAATCTTCCGGTAGTCAAACCCCCGCCCGGGATCTTTTTCAATGGTAATTTCCCAGTAATGATCCGGCAAAATCTCCCGGATCAGGTTCGCCCACTCGATGAGGCAAAGGCCGTTTCCGTAAAAGCAGTCTTCATAGCCGATCTCTTCCATCTCTTCCACATCCCCGATACGGTAGACGTCAAAATGGTAAAAAGGCATCCTGCCTTCTTCATAAACCTGCAGAATCGTAAAGGTGGGGCTGCTCACCGGTTCCAAAATCCCCAGCCCCGCCGCCACACCCTGCGTCAGCACCGTCTTTCCGGCCCCCAGGTCCCCTATGAGGGTACAGACCTGCCCCGGCTGTGCCGTTTCTCCGATTTTTTTCCCGAATGCGAAGGTATCCTCCGCGCTAAAGCTCTCTATTATCATTCCGAATTCTCCTGTCTTACATCCGGATCTGTACTTTTTTGGGCGGCATATGCTTGGAGATCATGGCGATCACGTCCGCCTGCTTCTCCCCCAGGTCCTTTCTGGGGAAAATGCTGGCATTGGCCTTCCCGGTATACAAAATCAGGCTTTTGCCTGTGGAAACCGCACGGTACATGCTTTCCCAGCTCTGGAAATGCTCCTCCCCACCCTGGGAAACCGCCACTCCTTTTTCCGTCATCCGATAATGGAAGGGCTTTTGGAACGCGGGGCTTAAGGCCTGCTTTTTCGCCCGCAGATACAGGGAAACCGGCTGGTAAAACAGCAGGATCCCGCCAAAAATCAAATACAGCAGATACCCGTTCATCAGATACATCACAATCCCCAACGCGCCTACCGCGCTTCCCAGTATCCCAATGCCGGAGCTGTAAGTATGCCGGAGCATATAGTCATAGAGTGCGCCTGCGTCGATCTTTACGTCGAATTCAACTTCCATCCGTTCCTCCCGGGCCGCACCGGCCCTTTCCTTCCCGTTGTCGTCTTCAGCCATTAACAGACTACAACAGAAACGGCCGCCGGTCAAGGAAAAACCGGGATCATTCGTGCCGCAGGGCGTCTATGGGGCTCATTTTCGCCGCCCTTTTGGCCGGATAAATTCCAAAGAAAATTCCTACCGCAGAAGAAAACAGGGAAGCACCCAGCACGGTGCTCAGTTTTACCTGCGCGCTAAACCCAATGGCCGAGCAGACCGCAGCCGCTCCCAGCGCGCCTAAGCCAATCCCGATGAGTCCTCCCAAAAGGGTAATAATGGCCGCTTCCGACAAAAACTGCAAAAGGATGGAGGACGTCCGGGCGCCCAGGGATTTGCGGATGCCGATCTCCCTGGTTCTCTCGGCAACGGACACCAGCATGATATTCATTACGCCGATTCCCCCTACCAGCAGGGAAATGGCCGCCACTAAAACCACAAAGGCCGTGATATATCCGAGGATGGAATTGACCTGGGCTAAGGCATCGTTGAAGCTTTCCACTAAAATGGTGCCCCCGCCCCGCACATTGTGCCGCCTTTCCATCAGGCTGACGCTTTCCTGAGCAATCCGGGAAGCATACTCATTGCCCTCCCCGATGATATAAAACTGTTCGAAATCGCTGACATAGTTTCCGAACCCTTCCAGGACGGTAAGGGGCGCTTCCACGGTAAGCATCCCGCCGCTGCCCATGTTGATCAGGCTGGATGCGCTGTCGCGGCGGATCCCGATGATCTCAAACTCCTGGGAAACTCCGTAGACGTCCAGTTCCAGGGTCATGCCCACCACATCCGTGGTCCCGAACAGTTTCCGCGCCGCGCTCTCCGGAATAATGCAGACCCGTCTGCCGGAATCATAATCCCCGGCCGAATAAAACCGTCCCCTGACAATGGGATCGCTGGAATAGTATTCCATTCCCTCCGTGCCGCAGGTCATAAGGACATCGAAGGTTCCTTTTCCCGTGGCTGTGGTGGCGTAAATGGAATATACCGGCGTTACCCCCAGGACATGGTCCACATTTTCCATCACGGCTTCAAAGTCTTCTTCCGTAAAATAGACGGGTTCCTCGTTGCGGCTGTTATCCGTGTAAACGGCAACCTGCCCGCCGGCCATCTGGTTAAGTTCCCCGTTGACTTCCGCCTTGATGCCGTTTCCCACGGAAATAATCAGGATCACCGAAGAAATTCCGATGATAATGCCCAACATGGTCAGAAAAGACCGCCCCTTGTTGCTTTTGATATTCATCAGGGCAATTTTCAGATATTCCCAAAACTGTGACATTTTCCCGTTGTCCTCCTTCTGATTGTCGTTTCCGGACAGATTACCGGAGGATGGGCACCGCCTGCATTCCTTCCGTCAGCTCTGTGTCCGCCGCAGTTACCACCGTATCTCCTGCCGCAATCCCTTCTTTGATTTCCACGTCCGTATCGTTGGAAATTCCCGTTACCACATCCTGCCTGACGATCCTGCCGTCTTTGACCACATAGCAAAAGTCCCCGTTTCTGTCCGTATTGACCGCCTCGTATGGAACCAGCACCGCTCCTGCAGCTTTTGCCGTATGGATGCTGGCCTTTCCTTCCACTCCCAAAAAAAGGCCCCCGTCCGGATTCTCGATCCGGATATCCGCCTTTACCACCGGCTTATTCTGCCCGTTGTTCTCCGCCATCCGGCTGATTTTTTCCACGGTCCCCCGGTAAGCGGTTCCGGCCACGGTCACTTCCGCTTCCTGTCCTTCCTTCACCTTTTCCAGATCATACTTGCTTAGTTCCACCGTTACCTTCACTTCCCGGTCGCTTTCCACGGTAAACAGCTGGGCGCCTTCCGCCACGCTGGCTCCCTGCGTTGTAGACACTTCCGTGACAATCCCGTCAAATTCCGCCCGGATGCCCTGCTGTGCCGCCGCCAGTTCCTGCGCTGCCTGCTGTGCGGAAAGATTGGCCGTTTCCACGGAAATCTTCTTTTCCGCCTGGGCATAGCCGTTCAAAATTCCGGATTCGGAAGAAGTCTGTCTGGATTCCCTTCTGGAAATTTCTTCTTCCATATCGCTCAGCTTCTTTTCTTCCAGGTCGATCTGGCGCTGTTTTTGTTTCAGGTTTTCATCGTTGTCCAGCATTTCCAGGGCATTCTGGGTATCGTAAAGCTGGCCCTGTACATTTTCGATCACTTCCTGCGTATCCTCGGTATCCCTGCCTGCCGCCTGTTTTTCCGCAAGCCTGCGGTTCTGATAGTCCAGTTCCTTTTGCAGCTGCGTGCTCCATTGCTTTAAGTCTTCCTTCTTTTCCGCGGTATCGTCCTCCAGCTCGTACTTCAGCCCCTGCACATACTGCTCCTGGTTGGCTTTCATCTGTTTGAGCTCTTCCAGGCCAAGGCTGGCGTCGGAATATTCGTTCTGATTTTTGCTGCTCTCCTGCATGGCGCTCTGATAGCTGTTGGCGGCCTGGGAAGCCTCCAGGTCCGCTCTCTGCTTGCTTTGCTCCAGTTGCGAGGTATCAAAGGTCAAAAGCAGGTCCCCTGCGGACACCTTGTCGCCCGGCGAAACGTTCAATTCCGCAATCTTTGCCCCCGCCGGCGCAAAATAGGTCTTTGTGTTGTCACTCATCACTTTCCCGTTGGCCGATATGTTCTCTTCCACATCCCCGGTCACTGCCGCAGCGCAGCTTACCGGGACCGCCCCCGTGCCGGACATGGCATTGCTGTAGAGAAAGCCGCCCAGCGCCAGGGCAGCCCCCAGCCCCAGGACCATGTATCTCTTTTTTGGTTTCCTCTTTTTCTTCTCACTCATTTCTTTCTCCTCTTCTCATCACATCTTCTTCTATTTTCCCGTCCCTGATGCGGATTACCCGCTCGGCCCGGGCCGCAATGTCGTTGTCATGGGTGATCAGGATTACGGTATGACCGTCCTGGTGCAGCTTTTTTAAAATCCCCATAATCTCCCGGGTGGAATGGGAATCCAGGTTGCCGGTAGGCTCGTCGGCCAGAATAATGGGCGGGGCCTGTGCGATGGCCCTGGCAATGGCCACCCTCTGCTGCTGCCCGCCCGACATTTCGGAAGGTTTATGAAACATCCGGTGGGAAAGCCCCACTTTTTCCAGGGCCTGCCGTGCCAGCTGTTTTCTCTCCCTTTTCCCCACCCTGCGATAGATCAGGGGAAGTTCCACATTTTCTTCCGCAGTCAGGCTCGGGATCAGGTTAAACCCCTGGAAAATAAAGCCGATCTCGCGGTTGCGGACGTCCGAAAGTTCATCGTCGCTCATGCCGGAAACATCCTGGCCGTGCAGGAAATAGGTCCCGCTGGTGGGCACGTCCAGACAGCCCAGCATATTCATCAGGGTGGACTTTCCCGAACCGGAATGCCCGATAATGGCCACAAATTCGTTCTCTTGGATGGTGACATCCACATGGTCCAGCGCCCGTACCTCGTTTTCCCCGGGGTTATAAATCTTGCAGACATCCCTCACTTCAACCAAAGCTCCCATTTTGTTCCCCTCCTGTATTAGTATGTTAGTACAATAATACTATTTTGACTTCCTGTCAAGTCCTTCCCTTTTGAAAGCCGGTTCTATCTTACCGGACATACCTTGTAAAAATCCTGCCTGCATCCGAAAAAAATTCTTAAGACTTTCAAAAAAAATCCCCGCAGGAAACGGGTTTTGGCTTTGGCCGGCATAGCTGGCAGGCAGCGCAAACCCGTCCCCTGCGGGGCGTTTGCAAAAAAGATTCCGTTTAAGGATTCCGTCTGGAAGCGGTTTTAAGAATGGGACTGAGCCTTTTATAAATCAGCACGGTAATCAGCGATACCAGGCCGCCTTTGATCAGGTTCAGCGGCGCCACGCACAGGATCACCAGCCCTGTCACATCGTGAATGGAAGGATGGATCGCAGTTCCCATGGCAATAATGGCGTCCAGCGGCATTCCGTACATCTGCGCAAATTTGGGAATCAGGTAAACCGCGTTAAACGCCGTTCCAAACACCGTCATTACGATCGTTCCCGTCACGGTACCCACGATGGCGTTCCTGCGGGTTTTCTTTGCCAGATAAAGAATGGAAGCGGGAAGCACCAGCGCGCAGGCCACCACGAAGTTGGCCAGCTCTCCCACAAAGGCCGTGGAAGAAGGCTTCAGGAAGATCTTGATGACGATCTTGCAGAATTCAATCATCACGCCTGCCACCGGACCGTAGGCAAAGGCGCCGATCAGGGCGGGAAGGTCGGAAAAATCCATTCCGTAGAAGGAGGGCGCAAAGGGCACGGGAAACTCCAGCACCATCAAAACGGCCGCGATTGCGGAAAACACCCCGATCATGACAACTTTCCGGGTAGCCAGGACACGCTCCGAATCGCCGTTTTTGCGCTTCACCGCCTTCTCGATGCCGTAAGCGGCCAGGAACATCACCACGACCAGTCCAAGAAACTGGAGGACGAACACAAGGTTTTCAGATACGGTTTGCATGACTTCACTCATTGGTAC
>CALWGP010000084.1 GCA_944380095.1 uncultured Lachnospiraceae bacterium
CTTTTTCCCGAAACAATAGCGGATCCTGTGGGAAATAATCCGGAAGCAGTCCTGCGTTTCTTCTATCCGGATCTCCCCTGCTTCCGGCAGCTCCAGCTTTTGCTGCCTTTCCTCAAACAGGGGGAACTGGTCGAATCCCATTTCCCGGTCCCGCACGGTCAGAAGGCCGTCCTGTTTCTGCAGATAGATCAGCCGCAGAAACGTCTTGTCCCCGGCGCATTTTCCCAGTTCCGGAAGGACGATCTGCGCCGTCTCATGGGGCTTTGCGGCCACATCCGGAATCCTTCCCTCCAAAAGGAGCTGTCCGTCCCGTTTGATCTCCCAGCAAATCTCCACCGTATCGGAAAGATCCAGGAAGTCCTGCATATTGCGCAGGCTGATCCGTCCTTCGGAAAGGTCTTCCAGCCGGGCGCGCACCGGGCGGATGGCGTTTTTCCATTCCCGTAGGCCCACATGAGGCCGTCTGTCCGGATACACCAGGCCGTCCATGCAGAAATTTCCGTCGTGGGGATATTCCCCGGCATCCCCGCCGTAGTGGTAAATGTCCCGGCCGTCCTGCGCTTTTCCTTCCCAGGTGGCGTGGTCGCACCACTCCCAGACGAAACCACCGCAGAATTTATCCTGGGCGTTCATCAGTTCCATATAATCCTCGATGTCCCCGGGGCCGTTGCCCATGGCGTGGACAAACTCGCACAAAATCAGCGGTTTTTTCATCCTGCGGTCTTCGCAGTACTGCTTTACCCACTCCACGGAAGGATACATCCGGCTCATCACGTCCAGCATGGACAGGTCGTTTTTGTATCCCGCGCTCTCCCAGACGCTTCCTTCGTAATGGAGAAGCCGGGTGGGATCATATTCTTTGATCCATCTGCCCGCCTCTTCGAAATTCTCCCCGTAGCCGCTCTCGTTGCCCATGGACCAGAAAATTACGCTGCATTCGTTTTTGTCCCGGATTACATTGCGCTGCTGCCGGTCGAAAAAGGCTTCCTTCCAGTCCGGATCCTGGGCCAGCAGGGCGAAGGTGTCCTGATCGCTGCCCCCGTAAATCATGGTGGTGCCGTGGCATTCCAGATCCGCTTCCGCGATCAGATAAAAGCCGTAGACACTGCACAGTTCCGGGAACCATGGCGCGTTGGGATAATGGCTGGTGCGGATGGCGTTAATATTGTGTTCCTTCATCAAAAGCAGATCCCGCATAGCGTCTTCCCTGCTCACCGCAGCCCCTTTCACCGGATGGCTGTCGTGACGGTTTACGCCCCTGAATTTCACCTGTTTTTGGTTAATCAGGATGACGCCGTCTTTTACGTCTATGGTACGGATCCCCACCTTGCGGACGATCATCTCGCCGGGGGTATGCAGTTTTAAGGTATAAAGACGGGGCGTTTCTGCGTTCCACAAAGCCGGATGTTCCACCGGGATCCGCACGAAATCCCCCCGGGAAACCGCCGCGCCCACCAGGCCTCCCCTGGCGTCGGCAAGCTCGCACCGAATCTCCATGTCCCCTTCCACCCGGTCAAAACGTACTTCCACTTCCGCCCGGTCCTCCCGGAAATCCACCGGGGTACGCACCGTAAAATCGTGTACGAAAACCGGGGGCCGAAACAGCAGGGTCACGTCCCGGAAAATGCCGGAAAAACGCAGTTTGTCCTGATCTTCCAGATAGCTGCCGTCGCACCATTTGAGCACCAGCACGCTGAGCCGGTTTTTTCCGGCGCGAAGCTTCCCCGTCACTTCGAACTCGCTGGGGCTGTGGGATACCTGGCTGTAGCCTGCAAAGATCCCGTTCACCCATACGTAAAAGCAGGAGTCCACCCCTTCAAAATAGAGGAACTGGCGCATCCCCGCCTGCCCTTCGGTCAGCTCGAACTCGCGGATATAAGCGCCGCAGGGATTTTCGTCCGGCACATAGGGCGGGTCGTACGGGAAGGGATAACGGACGTTGGTATACTGCTTCTGGTCGAAGCCCTGCATCTGCCAGCATCCGGGCACTTCGGTTTCCAGAAATCCCTCCGGCACAAAGTCTTTTTGGAAAAAATGGTCCGGTACTTCCTCCACCCGGGGAAAATAGGCAAATTTCCAGTCTTTCCCCGACAGCGTCAGGCTCCGGTTCTCCCCTTTTTCGGACAGCGGCACGTAGTAACACCGGTTGGGCATGGTACCCACATGCAGCGTTTTCAGATTTTCATAGTAATTTTCCAACACCATAAGCGTTCAACCTCTTTCCCCAATCCTTTTTCGGAATTGATAAGTTCACTGTATCACAAGTGGGGGGGAGTGGCAACGTTAATAGTGGGGGAACTGGGAAATCCTCAGCGCGGTAGCGCCATAAGGGATCAGCATAATCCGTTCTTCCTTTTCCGCTGAAGAAACCGGGCTGTCCGGAACCGGGCCTGCGCTGTTGCAGACCATTTCCCATTCTTTTACCCTCTTTGCTTTTATCCGGATCTGCGAAGGCGGCGTTTCATGAGAAAAGGGGTTCTGCACCTTCTCCCGGATCTCTGTCTTTGGAATGTCCTGAAGATTGAGGGCATAATTCCATGGTTTTGTGCTGCTGACGCTATAGTCCGCGATCCCGCAGCATTCCCGCTCTTTTTTCCAGTTTTCCTCCATTTTCAGGGCATAAACCAGGCTCCCTCTTTCCACCGCAACGCTGCCGTGATACCATTTGCTGAAACGCACATCCATCGGATACCGGACCGTAATTCTGCTTCCCGGTCCCAGATGTTTTGCAATCCAGAAATCCTTTCCTTCCCTGCGCACCTGCGCTCCTTCTGCCAGAAGCTCCGGTTTTTGGCACCATCCCGGTATCCTGATTTTTAAGCTGACGTTCGTTTCCGCTTCCCTGACCAGATAAGTAACGATGTCCCCAAACGGATAGTCCGTTTCCACGTCAATGGCGATCCGTTTGCCTCCCGCTGTCGTATGGAGACGGTTCGGCGCCGGGATTGCGGATACCAGATAAGTTCCTTCCCAAAACCACAGATGCTGTACTAATTTCGGCCATCCCTGATGCATGTTTGCCGTACAGCATCCAAAATTAGGCTCCAATCCGAATAAATTGGAATCGTCCCCATTGTTAAACCAGTTCCTTTTTGCTCTGGAAACGAGAATCTGGTTCGCCTGCTGTAAATACTGATGGGACATATAATCTTCACTGATTGCCGCCGGGTAGGCGTTAAACGCGACTCTTTCCAGCCGGTCCGCAATCCCGGGCTCGCCGAACACTTCCAGCATCGCTTCCAGGCTGAACATCTGCTCCGCCACGCCGCACAGCTCCGCCCCCTGGGTCGGGGATCCACCGCTTAAATGTTCATCCCCGTTGATCGCCCCGCAGGCTACCCCATGGTATTTTTCCAATGTCCCAAGCGCCTCGATTCCCTGCTCCTTTTTTCCCTCATTCCCGTCAAAAAAATATTCCATCGCAGCGTATTTCAGGCCCATGGATACATTTACCACATGCGTCTGATGATATTGCATCAGCTGCATCACTTCCCCATTCTGAAAGCGGCTCAGATAGTCCCAGTTATAGTAATGGGCAGTGGGTCTGGGATAGGGAAAATCCGCAAACAGGGAACTCCAGTCAATTGCCTGCCTGCGGATTTCCCTCTGCAAGTCCATCATCCATCCCGCCGGGGAACGTTCATACAGCCATTTGATCACATACAGCGCTTCCCCTGCCCGCGCCTGCGCCCATCCCGTCAAAGGCCTGCTTTCTATGGCCCTTCCTAAATATTTCAGATAGTTTTCGATAAATCCGACTATAACTTCATCTCCCGTTATTTCATAATACTGAAGCATCACTTTCAGCATAATGAAACGGGACCAGTAATCTTGCTTTGTCCGTTCCGGTCCGAAGTTCCCTTCTTTATCCTGGCTCTTTAACGTCCAGTCCAGAAACTTCCTGCAAATCTCCCATCGCTTCCCGTCTTTCAGATAATAGGATAGCGGAAGCAGTCCATCCAGATAGTAGGGGCCCCGTTCCCAGCTTTCCCCGGTGCCTCCCAGCCATCCCGAATAGGCGCCTACGCTGTCCCATTTTTCATACAGACAGCCGGTAAGCCCGTCCATCTGCATCTTCATCTGTTCTTTCAGCCACCCTGACGGACTGACCTCCGTCAGGGCAAGCCTTTTCCACTTTCTCTTCACGATTTTCTCCTGTCAAACAGTCCAGTCCTCAAACATGCGGTCGCCGTCGTGAATATACAGCCCTACCTGCTCCACTGCAGCCCTTCTTCCGTTTGCCCACAGCAGCCACTGTCCGTCCATGTGCATAACCCACGGCTTATAAACCGCTTCCACATCCCAGCTTCCTTCCGGGCCTCCGGACAGAATCGGATTATGGGGATACCGTTCCCACTCCCCGATCCCGTCCTTCGATCTGGCCACGTTGATCGTCGCTTTATACATATCTTCAAACCCGATATAAAACATGTAATAGTATCCGTCCATCGGAAGGATCTGACAGGCGGAAACGATTTCTTTCTCCCAGAAATGTGTGGGATCCGGTCTGAAAATCGGATTTTGCGGGTTTTTCTTCCAGTGGATTCCATCTTCGCTTTCCGCGTATCCAATCTGATCCGGTTCCCAGAATCCTCCTGCGGAATACCACATTCTGAAAAGTTTCCGTTCCTCATCCCACAATACATGGGGACACATCAGGTTAGTCTTTTCCCAGCCTCCTTCCGGTTCCATTACCGGCTCTTTTCTCCTGGTAAAATGGATTCCGTCCTCGCTCTCCGCATATCCGATACAGGATCTCCCGCTGCTCATCCGCTCTCCCGCGCCGAGAAATTTCATTCCGGTATACCACATCAGATATTTTCCGTCTTTTTCCAGTACGATCTGGCGGTTGACATCATCCTCCCATCCGGTGGAAAAGTCGGGAGATAAAACAATGACCGGTTCGCCCCAGTGCACCCCGTCCACGCCTTCTACGAATGCGATGCTGTTCGTGCTTCTCCAGGACAGATACATCCTGAGCTTTTCTCCTACCCGGATTACGGTTACATCAAAGGTTTCTCCCCAATCGTCCTTCAATATCGGATTATTTTTGTAGCGACGCCAGTTTCCATGACAGCCGATTTTTGTCAGATCCTGTTCTATCATTTTGTTCCTCCGCAAAATCCCAAATCGTTTCCTTCATGGATCAATGCGCCGATCCTGTGATTTTTTCTGGCACAGCCGGTATAATAGCAGATCCACTTGTCCTCCAGATGCACTGCTGCCGGACGGTACACCGCTTCCACGTCCCATGCGCCAAACTGTCCTCCGGTAATGATCGGATTTTCGGGATGCCTTTCCCAGCAAATCCCGTCTCCGGATCTGGCCAGACAGATTCTGGACTTAAAGGCGTCCTGCCAGGCAGTGTAAAACATCACATACTGCTCCCCGTCTTGTACCACATGGCACGCGCCCACTCTCTCTTTTTCCAGCACGCTGTTGTCCTTTTTCAGGACGGGCTCTGAATATGGTTTTTCCCAGTGTTCGCCGTCCCGGCTGACCGCGTAGCCGATTGCCAGGGGTTTTTCTATATCTCCCCCGGAATACCACATTTTAAATAAGTCCTCTTTTTCATCCCAAATGACACAGGGATAGCAGACCGCATTTCTCTCCCACAAACGGTCCGGCTCCAAAACAGGCTGTCTGGACGCCATCCAATTCATCCCGTTATTGCCTGTGGCGTGTCCGATCACGGACCGGTCGTATCCGTCCGTCACCGCATCATACCGCTTTCCCGTATAAAACAGATGGTACTTTCCCTTCGCAAACAAAACGAACGGCTGGCAGACTGCGGCCTCCCATTTCAGTTCGGGCCGTCTTGTCAGGGAATAGCCAAAATCCCCTCCGTCGGCATAGAAGGTATCCCCGATCACATAGGCCTTGGACTCTGTTTTTTCCTCCGTTACCCCGTCTTCCGCGAAAGGACGGAAATCCAATCCGTTTTCTCCTACTGCCACCAGGATTTTTTTCAGGAACCGATGGCTGTAATACAGATGGAATCTGTCTTTTATCGGAAAGACCATAGGATCGGAAACTTCCCCGATTTGTTCGCCGATTACCGGATTCTTTTCGTACCTTCTCCATCCGGCGTAACATCCGATTTTTCCCGGATCATAGGCTCTCATAGGCGCTTCTCCTTTTTTACAACCTTTCTTTACTGCATTTGCGCAACAAATTCGTCTACCTGCCGGTTCATTTCATCGATGACTTTTTGGATTCCGGCGTCTTCCATCTTCGATGAAAATTCTGCCAGCGTGGCATCCACGTCCTCCACCATGCCCAGATTCAGCGGTCTGTAATACTGGTCCATCAGCGTGCTGATAATGGCGATTTCCGTACTCACGGGCGTGGGGTCAAATACAAACGCATCCAGTGCATGGTGCGTGATTTTTTCCGCATAACTCTCCATAATTTTTGCGTAGGACTCATCCAGCGGGGTGGGATTTTCCACATATTCCGTCCGGTTGATGGCTTCGTTTGTCCATCCCCAGTTACAGTTCGCGTCCACGCCGTAATCCGCATTTTTGTCCAGAAGTTTGTACTGGTCTTCGCCAACCGCTTCCCAATGTACCCCTTCGATTCCCAGTTTGGTCAGATCATAAATTTCCGGATTGGTATAAAACTCGTTCAGGACCATCATCGCCCTCTCCTTGTTCCGGCTGTTTATGTTAATCGCCATCCCGTTATTGGTATACGGATAGACTTTCTGGGCGAGATCCGGGGCGAAATCGATGATCCTGCTGTTCCAGTCCGGATGCTCCGAATTTGCAATCCGCCCGTAGGATAACTGATTGGTCAGGTTCCACGTCATCACCGCCGACTTTCCGTTCAGGAAATTATCCTGTTTTTCGTCCTGTGAATTCAGCGAATCCGCAGACCAGTAACCTTTTTCGTACATCTCCTTCATTTTATGACAGTAATCGGCAAACTCCTCCCAGTCCAGAATGTAGCGTACTTCCAAATCCGAAGGATCCGCATAATGGTACATGAATAACTTGTTATCGTCCCCGTTGATGGCCGAAAATCCCAGCGTCAGCCATTCGTACAAATCCTGAAATTCGCCGCCGCCCGTTCCCAGCGCCGATATTGCCTCTTCCCCCGCGCAGACATCATCCAGAAATGCCTCCAGCTCTTCCCTGCTGGTAATGTCTTCATAGCCGTATTTTTCCATCAGGTCGCCCCTTACCAGGAGGTTGCCTCCGCTTGCGTACTCGTTTTTATAACAGGGCACCATATAAATTTTGCCGTCGATCTGCGCCTGCTCCCAGGCGTCTTCCGGCGCCACCGCCTGAATGTCCGGCGCATAAGTGGAAATAAATTCCGGCGTAAGTTCGTAAAATCCGCCCATATTTGCCGTTTCACTATAATGCGCCCAGCCTGTGGCCGTAAAAATCAGGTCGAAATCCTCCCCGGAAGAAAACAGGAGGGAGTATTTGGTGTCGTGTTCCGCCCAGGACAAAAATTCTACCTCTACCGTGGCGTTCACCGTTTCCTTTAGTTTCTGATTTACTTCCTCGTATACCAGGTCGAAATCCGGCGTGCGGTCCCCGATAAGATACATCTTGATCGTTACCGGCTCCGAAACGTCATTTCCGCGATAGGTTTTTTCCGCAGTCTCCTGCGCAGCGCTCTCTGCGCCTTCCCCGGTCTGTGCCGTCTCCGGTTTGCATCCCCCGAGGAAAACCGTTCCCAATAACATTCCCGACAGCAACACGGACAACAGTTTCTTTTTCATAGAGAACCTCCTTTTTCTTTTTATTTTCCCCTTTATGAAGCAGCATTTTCTTCACAAAAAAATTATATCTTTTCTCATTTTTTACATCAATTCGCATAAAATCCAAACATTTTTTCAAATTTCCTGCAATATCAAACAGTTTTCGAAGCAAATTTTGCGCAACGTTGCGCACGCTTCCTGCGTTCATCCTTTTACGGCGCCAATCGTAATTCCCTGGACAAAGTATTTCTGTACAAACGGATAGGCGAAAACAATAGGGCCGGTCACCACTACGGTGAGGGCCATCTTGAGGGACTGGGTGGGCAAATTGAACGCCGCTGCCACCGCGCCGCTGGCGGCGCTGGACAAAATCTTGCGATACGCCTGGATATTGTTGATCTGTTCATAGAGGAAATATTGGAGCGGAAACATTTCGCTGTCCGAGATATAGAGCATCGCATTATACCAGTCATTCCAGTAAGCCAACGCGATGAACAGGCCAACCGTAGCCAGCGCAGGCCGGATCAGGGGCATAACTACCCGAAAGAGCATCATAAAGTCCCCGCAGCCATCGATTTTTGCCGCGTCGATCAAAGACTCCGGAATGGCCAGCATATAGCTTTTCATAATCAGCAGGTTATAAACGTTGAAAAGCAGCGGAAGCAGCAGGGCTAGGTAGGAATTTTTCATTCCCAGATATCTCGTCATCAGGATGTAAATGGAAACCAGCCCTCCGTTGAATAAAGTCGTAAAGTAAAAGAAGAAAGAGAAGCCGTTGCGCCATTCAAAATCCCGTCTGGAAAGGACGTATGCGGTCATGGTCTGCAGCAAAAGGCCTGCCGCCGTGCCCGCCAAGGTCAATAGGATCGTGACGATATAGGCTTTTCCCACCACCGCCGGCGACTTAAAAACCGCCTTATAGGCTTCCAGAGAAAACTCCTTTGGCCACAGGCTGAATCCGTACAGGGAAATCACTTCCTCCGAGGTAAACGATGCCGACAGCACCATGACAAAGGGAACTAGGCAAAACAGCGCAATCAGTCCGCAAAACAGATATCCGATCAGGTTTACGCCGCTGATCTTTTTCCTTCCCGACGTCTTTAAACTTTTTTTCTCCATCGCGCCCTCCCCTAAAATAACGTATAATCCTTATCGTAGTGTGAAACCATACGGTTTGCGAAAACAACGGTTACAAAGCATAAAACGGACTGGAAAAAGCCGGACGCTGCGGCCATCCCGATATCGTTGTTATTGATGAGCGCTCGAAAGGTGAACGTATCGATTACATCCGTAACATCATACAACGTCCCGTTGGTCCCGATCAGGTTGTAAAACAGATCGAAGTTCCCCCTGAAAATCCCGCCTACCGCCAGCAGCACCAGTATGATCATGGTAGGCCGTACCATCGGAATGGTAATCCGGAAAATGCGCTGCGTTTTTCCCGCTCCGTCGATCTGGGCCGCCTCGTAGATCGACGGGTCGATTCCCATAATGGAAGCCAGATAGAGGATGGAACCATAACCCACATTTTTCCAGGCATTAAACGCGATAATAATGAGCGGCCATATTTCCGGCATATTATATAAGTTTACTTTTTCCCCGCCCAGCAAAACAATCACCTTATTGACGATCCCATAGTCGTAACTCAGAATATTGAACGCGATTACCGATACCACGACCCATGAAATAAAATAGGGCAGAAACATAAAGGACTGGGAAATTTTACGGAATCTCCTGCTTCTGATTTCCACCAGGAAAATTGCCACCGCGAGCTGCAAAATATTGTTGACCACAATGAAGGCCGCATTATACAGGAAAGTGTTCCTGGTTACCTTCCATGCCTGACCGGATTTAAAGAAAAACATAAAATTATCCAGCCCGTTCCACGGGCTTTTGAAGATACCGTCCACATAGTTATATTTCTTAA
>CALWGP010000085.1 GCA_944380095.1 uncultured Lachnospiraceae bacterium
TCGAACCGTTCCTTGGCGCAGACGGCGGCGCCCAGCATACCGGCGGCGTCTCCCAGCACGGCGGTGACGATGGTGCAGGCCCCGTAGGGGATGCGCAGGGCGTGGCTGTCCAGCACGTCTTTGGTATACTGCAAAAGCCGGTCGCCCATATTGGACATGCCGCCGCCTACGATGATGATTTCCGGATTGTACAGGCTAAAGACCGCGCAAAGACCGTATCCCAGCAGTTCCCCTGTCTCCTGCATGGTTTCCGCGGCCACGGGATCCCCCTCGTCGTAGGCGCGGGAAAGCATATCCGCCGTAACGGCGTCCAGGTCATCCTCCACCCATTCGCAGATGATGCTGTGGCGGCCCTGTTCTACTTTTTCCCGGAAGGTGCGCAAAATCCCCAAGGCGGAGACATAACGGCCCAGACAGCCGGAACTGCCGCAGCGGCAGGGGCGGCCTTCCCGGAACATATTGATATGGCCGATTTCGCCGGCGGACCCGGTGGCGCCGTAGATAACCCGGCCGTCCACCACGGCGGCCCCGCCCAGACCGGTGCCCAGGGTGATCATCAGCACGTTTTTCCGGTTTTTCCCGGCCCCGAATTTCCACTCCCCGTACAGGTTGACCCTGGCGTCATTGTCGATGCAGGTAGGGATCCCCAGATGGTTTTCCATCCGGGCGACGATGGGGACTTCTTCCCATTTGGGAAAGTTGGGGGAAAAGCGGGAAATGCCGTTTGCAATGTCCAAAATCCCGGGCACGCCCATGCCCATGCAGCGGATGTCCTGGACGGACAGCCCCGTTTCGGAGAGAAGCTCCGAGATATTTTCATAAATCCGGGCAAGCACGTGTTCCGAGCCAAAGGCCACCTGGGTGGGCGTCCTTTTTTCCCCGATTTTGCGGAAAGAACCGTCGAAGACGGCCGTCTTGATATTGGTCCCGCCCAGGTCGCAGCCGATATAATAATCTCCCATATACGCCTCCTGCTTTCAAAGTATCCCTATTATAACACGGGGAAAGAAAAAGTGGAAGGACGGTGCGACTTGTGCTAGAATAGACGGGTAACGATGGCTGTTTTGGAATGGAGGAAGACATGATTGTCAGAAGATATAAAGAGATGCTGGAAGAAAAATCGGTGATCCGCACGCTGTCGGAAATCGCTGCAAAAAGGGCGGAAAAAATCGGAAAAGAGAACGTTTTTGACTACAGCCTGGGGAATCCGTCCGTCCCCGCGCCTGCCGCCTTTACAGAGGCGGTATCCTCCCTCCTTTCGGAGAAGGACGCGACACAGCTGCACGGATACAGCCCTACCCTGGGGATCCCTTCCGTAAAGGCCCGGATCGCTGCTTCCTTAAACCAACGGTTCGGGATGCATTACGGGCCGGAACATATTTTCCCGGCGTCGGCGGCAGCGGCGGCCATTGCCCACGCCCTCAGGGCGGTAGTGGAGCCCGGGGACGAGGTGCTGACCATCGCGCCTTTCTTTCCGGAATACCGGCCCTATGTGGAGCTGGCGGGAGGGGTGCTGAAAGTGGTCCCCCCGGATACCGGGGCGTTCCAGATTGATTTTGAGACCTTTGCCTCCATGCTTGGTCCCAAGGTGGCGGCAGTGCTGATCAATACGCCCAATAACCCTTCCGGGGCGGTATATTCGGCGGAGACGTTAAGGCGGCTGGCCCGGATTATGACGGAAAAGAGCGAAGAATACGGACACGATATTTTCCTGATTTCCGACGAACCCTACCGGGAGATCGTATTTGACGGAAAAGAGCAGCCCTATGTGTCCTCTTTTTATGCCAATACCATTGCCTGCTACTCTTTTTCCAAATCCCTGTCCCTTCCGGGGGAGCGGATCGGCTATCTGGCGGTGAACCCCGCCTGCCCGGACGCGGCCCTGATTGTGAACATGTGCGGACAGATTTCCAGGGGGATCGGCCATAACTGCCCGTCTTCCCTGATGCAGCTGGCAGTGGCCCGGGTGCTGGACCGGACTGCGGATTTTACCGTCTATGAAAGAAACAGGAACCTTCTCTATGACTGCCTGAAAGAGATCGGCTTTGAAGTGGTAAAGCCCCAGGGGACATTTTACATTTTCCCGAAGGCGCTGGAAGAAGACGCCGTAGCGTTCTGCCAAAAGGCGTTGGAATATGACCTGGTGCTGGTCCCTGCAGACAGCTTTGGCTGCCCGGGATATTTCCGGATGGCCTATTGCATTGAAACGGAGAAAGTGGAACGTTCCCTTCCTGTACTGCGCAGGTTTGCCAGGGAAGTCTACGGGAAGTAAAGGAGGCATATTTATGTTATATCAGGCAGGACTGGTGCTGGAAGGCGGCGGGATGAAAGGGGTTTATACCGCCGGCGTGCTGGATTTTTTCCTGGACCAGGGGATCGACTTCGCGAAATGCTACGGCGTTTCCGCCGGAGCCTGCCATCTGTGCAGCTATTTATCGAAACAAAGGGGAAGGGCCTACGCGGTGGCGGCGGATTATCTGGATGATCCCAATTACTGGGGGATTTCCAGCCTGCTGCGGACCGGGGATCTGTTTAACGTAGATATGTGCTACCGGCAGATCCCGGAAACCTTAAATCCTTTCGACTATGAAACCTATGACAAGAATCCCTCCAAAGGCTATGCGGTGGTGACCAATATCGAAACCGGCAGGGCGGAGTATATTCCCTTTGGGGATTTGCATGAAAACATCCGGGCGGTGCGGGCATCCGCTTCCCTGCCCCTGGTTTCCCGCAACGTAAGGATCGGGGATTCCCTCTATCTGGACGGGGGACTGGCGGATCCCATCCCGCTTTTGCATTCCGTGCTGGACGGCAACCGGAAAAATGTGGTCATTATGACCAAGGAGGTGGGATATCGCAGGAAACCGTCCAAAAACCTGGGACTCATCCGGCTTCGCTACGCCCGCTATCCGAAAGTATACGAACTGATGAAAAACCGGCATATCGAGTACAATAAGACGCTGGATTATCTGCAGGAGCAGGTAAACAACAAAACCGCCTTTCTCATCCGGCCCCAGGTCAAAAGCGATGTGGGACGGATTGAAAAGGATGAAAAGAAACTGAAGGCCTTGTATGAGGAAGGATATGAAGAGGCGCGGCGCTGCCATAAGGGACTGATGGAGTTTCTGGAGGGCTAGGACAGCGCAAAGGGAGGAGAAGCGATGGAGTTTTTTGTGGAACTTTTGAAGGCGGCGCTGTTTGGCGTTGTGGAAGGGATTACGGAATGGCTGCCCATCAGCAGCACGGGCCATATGATCTTGCTGAATGAGTTCGTGCACATGGACGTGGAAGAAGATTTCTGGAACATGTTTTTGGTGGTCATCCAGCTGGGCGCGATCCTGGCGGTGGTGCTGCTTTTCTGGAATAAAATTTTCCCCTTTGATTTTACCAAAAAGGGAAAGAAGATCCTGCGCAAAGACGTGTGGGATATGTGGTTTAAAATTGTGGCCGCCTGCATTCCGGCGGCTGTGGTGGGCGTCTTTTTTGACGAAATCCTGGAACGGTATCTGTACAATCCGCTTACGGTGGCGGTGATGCTCATTTTGTTCGGCGCAGGTTTCCTGTTCATTGAGAACCGCAACCGGGGAAAGAAGCCGCGGATTGACAGCCTGCAGGCCATCGGTTACCGGGAAGCAGTGCTGATCGGCCTGTTCCAGCTGATCGCGGCAATCTTTCCCGGTACCTCCCGGTCCGGCGCGACGATCCTTGGCGGGCTTATGATCGGGGTTTCACGGACCGTGGCGGCGGAGTTTACGTTTTTTTTGGCCATTCCCGTCATGCTGGGGGCAAGCCTGTTAAAGCTGGTCAAATTCGGATTCGATTTTACGGGGACGGAGGCGGCCATCCTGGCGGCAGGCATGATCGTGGCGTTTGCGGTATCCATGGCAGTGATCCGCTTTTTGATGGGCTATATCCGCAGGCATGATTTCAAAGTGTTCGGCTGGTACCGCATTGTGCTTGGGGCGCTGGTGCTGGTTTATTTCTTCCTCTGATAAAGGCGGTAAAGGGAATACTTTACACAGATTTTACACATACCTTT
Organism: uncultured Lachnospiraceae bacterium; assembly: GCA_944380095.1. GTDB lineage: Bacteria > Bacillota > Clostridia > Lachnospirales > Lachnospiraceae > Gallintestinimicrobium. The sequence goes on from CALWGP010000085.1 coordinate 4,040, forward strand.
GGCAGACTTTGCAAATCGCTGCTACAATGGGAAAGAAGAGGAAAGTTCCGAAAAAGGAGAAACTTTTATGGGAATTGAAGACGTTTCGATGTTGTTTACGTTTATCGGCGGACTGGGCATGTTTTTATACGGCATGCACATTATGGCGGAGGGCCTCCAGCATTTTGCGGGAGGCAGGATGCAGAAGCTGATGGGGTTTCTGACCCAAAACCGGGTCATGGCCATCCTGGTGGGCACCCTGGTCACGGCCGTGATCCAGAGCTCCTCGGCTACCACGGTGATGGTGGTCGGCTTTGTCAATGCGGGTATGCTGAACCTGTCCCAGGCGGTGGGCGTGATCATGGGCGCCAACATCGGGACTACGGTGACGGCCTGGATCGTCTCCATGAGCGAATGGGGAAGCGTGCTCAAGCCTGAGTTTTTTGCGCCGCTTTTGGTGGGAATCGGCGCCTTTGTGGTGCTTTTTGTCAAATCGGAGAAAAAGAAACGGATCGGGGAAATCCTGATCGGGTTTGCGATCCTCTTTATCGGACTGACCTTCATGTCGGACGCCATCCTCCCCTACCGGGAATCCCCGGTGTTTTCCGCCGCGTTTACCGTCCTTGGTAAAAATCCGATCCTTGCGGTGCTGGCCGGCGCGGTGGTGACTGCCATCATCCAGAGTTCCTCCGCTTCGGTGGGAATTTTGCAGACGCTGGCCATGAACGGGATTGTGGGGTGGAATTCGGCGATTTTCATTACCCTGGGACAGAACATCGGCACCTGTGTGACGGCCCTTTTGTCCAGCGCAGGCTCCGGCAGGAACGGCAAGCGGGCTTCCGTGATCCATCTTTCCTTTAACGTGTTCGGCGCCATTATTTTCGGCATCCTGATGTATCTTCTCTTCGTCATTTTCCCCGAATGGGGCAATTCCACCATCAGCAGTGTGGAAATCTCCATTTTCCATACGGTGTTCAATGTGAGCAACACCCTGATTTTATTCCCCTTTGCGGATAAACTGGTGGACCTGTCCGGAAAGCTGGTGCGGGGAGAGGACGAAACGGCCGTTTTGGACGGGGAAAGGGAAGCGGTGCGCAGACTCGTCAGCCGTCTGGACAGAAGGCTTTTGAACAACCCTTCTTTTGCCCTGGCGGCAGCCCAGAAGGAAGTGGCGGCCATGGGACGGACGGCCTGCATGAACCTGGAATCCGCGCTGGAAGCCGTGCGGGACGGAAATATGGAACGGGTGCAGGGCGTGTACGACAGGGAAAAGGACATCAACGGCATGGAGAAAGCGCTGACCGCCTTTTTGGTGGAAGTGGACAACCTGTCTTTGACGGAGTGGCAGCATGAAAAGGTGAAAAACCTGTTCTATACGGTCAGCGATATCGAAAGGGCGGGAGACCACGCGGAGAATATTGCGGAGCTGGCGGAAAGCATGAACAAAGACCAGGTGAGCTTCTCCAAAAAAGGAAAGAGCGATCTGGACCTGATCGCGGCACAGACCCTGCAGGCGCTGCAGATTTCGGTGGAAGCCAGGGAAACGGGGAAACCGGAAACCGCCAATTCCGTCCATGCCCTGGAACAGAGTGTGGACATGCTGGAGGATGAAATGCGGGAGAAACATATCCGCAGGCTTTCCAAAGGAAAATGCAACCCGGAAAGCGGCGTAATTTTCCTTGACCTGATCAGCAATCTGGAACGGATTGCGGACCATGCGGTGAATATTGCGGACTACGTCGCCGCGGAATCGCAGAATCCGGAAGGAGCCGCCCTGATACAGCGTTAGGGCCGGGAGGGAAAAATGATCTATATTATAGAAGACGACGAAAATATCAGAAACCTGGTGGAAGTGGCCCTGAAAGGGTCCGGCTATGAAACGGCGGCATTTGAAACGGCGGAAGAAGCCCTGGGCGCTTTTAAGGTCAGACAGCCCCAGCTGGCGATTTTCGACCTGATGCTTCCGGGCATGGACGGGATGGAAGCCATCCGGAAAATCCGGGAGCAGAAGCAGTGGAAAAAACTGCCGGTGCTTGTGCTGACGGCAAAAGATAAGGAATATGATAAGGTGGCGGGGCTGGACGGCGGCGCGGACGACTATATGACCAAACCGTTCAGCGTGCTGGAGCTTCTGGCCAGGGTCCGTTCGCTGCTTCGCAGGACCGGGGAAGAAGAAAAAGAGGAAGAAACGCGCTTTTCCTTCGGCCCGATTTTTCTGGACACGGCGGCCCGGGAAGTGAAGGTAAACGACCATCCGGTCCTTTTAACCTATAAGGAGTACGAGCTTTTTACCTATCTGATAGAAAACAGAAACCGGGTGGTGTCCCGGGACGAACTGCTGGACAAGCTCTGGGACTGGCGCGCCGATGTGGAAACGAGGACGCTGGATATCCATATCAAAACCCTCCGGCAAAAGCTGGGGGAAGAAGGCGGAAAATACATTAAGACCGTGCGGAGCGTGGGATACCGCTTTACACAGCCGCAGGGAGAAGCATGAGAAAAGAAATTCTGAAACGACTGACGGTAATCCTGATCTTGACGCTGGCCTTAAGCAGTGTGATTTCTTCCTTTGTTCTTGTCAAAAACATGCTGCGCGAAAATATTGATTTCATGACCCAGGCCATCGGCGTGGTGGACTATTCCCTCAATGAAGGGCAGTCCTTGGAAGAACAGGTGAACAGGATCCACGCCTTTGGGATGCGCGAGGACACCCGGATTACCGTCATTGACAAAAACGGCACCGTGCTGGCAGACAGCGACATGGATAACGTGGAAGCCATGGAAAACCACCTGGAGCGCAAGGAGATCCGGGAAGCGCTGGAAACGGGGAGCGGGTCGGCCGCCCGGTATTCCGAAAGCCTGGGCAAGCATCTTTTATATGTGGCAAAGATATCGGAAGACGGGACGAAAGTCATCCGCATTTCCGTCCCCTACAACAATATCCTGGAGTATATGATTGTGCTGCTGCCCCTTCTTACGGTGGGGCTGGCGGTGGCGCTGGTCATCGGGGCGGCCATGGCGGCGCGGTTTTCCAGTCATCTTGCGGCGGATGAAATGAAGCGGCAGATGGAACAGATGGAAAAGGACAGAAAGATCCGGCAGGAATTTTTCAGCAACGCTTCCCACGAACTGAAAACGCCCATCACGTCCATCCGGGGATACGCGGAGCTTCTGTGCCAGGATTTTGCCAGCGACGACGCCACAAGGAAGGATTTTTTGAACCGGATTTTAAAGGAAACGGAGCATATGACCGGCCTGATTGACGATATCCTGATGATTTCGCGGCTGGAGAGCAAGGACGCGGAAGTGACCTTAAGCAAGGTGCAGATGAAAACCGTGCTGCGGGAGGTGCTGGAATCCTTGGAACCCCAGGCGGCCGCCTGCCAGGTGGAAATTTCCGGAGAATGCAGCGATATCTGTCTGCAGGCCAGCGTACAGCAGATGAGGGAACTGCTGTCGAACCTGGTCAGCAACGGCATTAAATACAACCGTCCGGGCGGACATGTATGGACGCGGATCCGGAAAGGGACGGAGGCTGTTTATATCGAAGTAGAGGACGACGGCGTGGGAATCGAGCCGGAAGACCAGGCCAGGGTTTTTGAACGGTTTTTCCGGGTGGATAAAGGACGAAGCCGGAAAATGGGGGGCACCGGCCTGGGACTTTCCATTGTCAAACACATTGCGGCTTACTACGGAGGCAGTGTAAAACTGGAAAGCGAGCCGGGGAAAGGCAGCTGCTTTCAGGTGGAAATTCCCCTTTCCGGAATCAATAAGGTTGACAATACAGCGTTTTCGCGCTACACTAACACATAAATTCAGGTAATGACTAGTTGGAATTGCAGAAGAGAAGAGGATACCTGGGTGTTCAAGGAGGAGAATATTATGACGAAGAGCACGACGAAGAAAACTCCGGCTAAGACCGAAGCAAAGGCATCCGTCGCAAAAGCAGAAGCTTCCAAAGAGGTACTGAAAGAAGCCGTAAAGGCGGAGCCGGTAAAGGCAGAACCTGAAAAGAAGGAAGAAGCGGCCGCAAAGGCAGCCCCTGCAAAGAAGGCGCCCGTAAAGAAGACCGCAGCAAAAGCCGTAAAGGCACAGGAAGCTCCCGCAGCAAAGGCAGAGCCTGCAGAATCCAAGAAGGCGCCTGCGAAAAAGGCAGCGGCAAAGGCGAAGGAAGTGAAGGCAGCGGTGAGCATCCAGTTTGCCGGCAAGGATTACAGCACGGAGAAGCTGGTAGAGATTGCCAAAGACGTATGGAAATACGATCTTGGCAGAAAAGAAGAAGAGTTTGAGACGGTGGAACTGTATGTGAAGCCGGAGGAAAACGCGGTTTACTATGTGATCAACAAAGAGGTTACAGGCAATTTCGCGATCTAAAGACGGTAGGGCGGTCCGGGAAAGCGGATGGCCCGCAAACAAGAAGGGCATTGGAAAAGGGAGACGGACCGGCAGGGGTTTTCGGCTTTTAATAAGCCGGGACTTGCCGGAAGTCTCCCTTGCTTATTTATTGCTTATTTATTATAGAAGGGAAAGGATTTGCAGAAAAGACGCCTGCAAAAAAGGAGAAGGGGATGCTGAAGACAAAATTTTTCACTTCGCTGGACCGCGTATTTCCGGAAACGGACTGGGAAGAGGGACAAAACCCTTGCGGAAAGGGAACCATGCTGTCCGGCGAGCGGTTTTCCTTCCAGCTGGGCTATCGTTTTGACGGGACGCCAAAACAGGTAAAGGTGGAGCTGGATCCGCCCTGTCCCGGCGTCCTGGTACGCCAGGTGGGGCGTGTCCCGGCAGAATATGTATGCCCGCCGGGCGCGGATTCAAATTATGAAAGGACGCTTCCGGGGCTGTTCCCGGACCCGCTGTTTGCGCTGGAAGAAGGGAATCTGCTGCGCATATGCGCAGACGGCGCCAACGCTTTGTGGATTACCGTGGAAGAAAAAGAGCTTCCGGCCGGCCTTGGGCGCATTTGCCGGGGAAAGAGGATCCTGCCCCTGAAAATCCGCCTGCTGGAAGAGACGAAAGAAGGGGAGGAGCTGCTTGCGCAGGCGGAATACGAGCTGACGGTATTGCCGGAAAAGCTGCCCGGGCAGGAGACTGTTTTTACCCAGTGGTTTCATGGGGACTGTCTGGCCCTTTGGTATGGAATAAAGCCCCTGTCGGAGGAATGGTGGATGCGGGCAGAACAATATCTTTCCTGTGCCGCAAGAAACGGGGTCAATATGATCCTGACCCCTGTTTTTACCCCGCCGCTGGATACGCCCGTGGGGAAAGAACGGCTGACGGTGCAGCTGGTAGAGGTGGAACGCACCCAAGATCCTCAAAACCCGTGGCGCTTTGGATTTGATCCCCTAAAACGGTGGATTGCGGTCTGCGAAACATGCCAAATCCGTTATTTTGAAATTTCCCACCTGTTCAGCCAGTGGGGGGCTGCCTATGCGCCGAAAATTGAAATCCAAGACGGCGGGCGCTGCGTCCGGGCCTTTGGCTGGG
>CALWGP010000086.1 GCA_944380095.1 uncultured Lachnospiraceae bacterium
ACCTTCCACTCGTAAAACAAAACTAAAGGAGACAAAAAAATGAAAAACAAAAACGTTCTGTACCTCACCCAGGCGGCAATGATTGCCGCTCTCTACGTCGTGCTTACGCTGATTGCCAATGCTTTCGGACTGGCCAGCGGCAGCATCCAGGTCCGCTTCTCCGAAGCCCTCACGGTCCTTCCCTTTTTTACCCCCGCCGCCATTCCCGGCCTGTACGTCGGCTGTCTGCTGGGCAATATTGCTTCCGGCTGCGCCCTTCCGGACATTATTTTCGGGCCTCTGGCCACGCTGATCGGGGCGCTGGGCACCTGGGGGCTTTCCAAAGCGGCTTCTTTTAAGACTTCAAAACCTGCGTCCCTGTTTGTCTGGCTTTCCCCGCTTCCGCCGATTCTTGCCAACGGGATCGTCATCCCCCCGGTACTGAAATATGCCTACGGCGTGGGACCCGTCTGGTTTTCCGCCGTCACCGTTACCCTGGGCGAGGTGATTTCCTGCGGCATTTTCGGGCTGGTTTTGCTGTTCGCCCTCCGCAGATACCGCAAAAGCCTGTTCCCTTGTGCGGACGGTTTTCACGTAGATTCCAGGAAGTCCTTCCGGTAATCCACCCCGAAAAACTCCGCCAGCTCTTTTAGCTGCCCATCCCGGATGGTGTTGATTCTGGGCAGGTGGGAGGTGAGCATGTAGATCTGCGCCGCCTTTTCCACTGTTTCAATCAGTCCGAAGGTTTCATCCATGGTCCTGCCTGCGCCGTAGATGCCATGCATGGCCCAGATCACCAGACGAAACTGTTTCATTTTTTCGGCTGTGGCTTCCCCGATGGAGTTGGTCCCGCACAGCATCCAGGGCAGGACCCCGACGCCGTCCGGGAATACCACAATACATTCCGTGCACATTTCCCAAAGCGTATGGGTCAGCTTTTTTTCATCCAGCTCATGCACATAGTTCATCGCCAGCGTATGGGTGGGATGGGAATGAATTACCACACGGTTTTTAGGATCCACGGACAGGCGGGCCATATGGCTCATCAGGTGGGCGGGAAATTCGGAAGTGAATTTCCCGCCGTCTTTGTACCCCCACAGCAGCTGCGCTTCTTTCCCGTCCGGGGAAATGCGGACGATCCCCAAGTTCGTTTCCGGATCCGCCTCCACATTTTTAAAATATTTTCCCGTCCCTGTGACAAGGAAAATCTTGCCCGCCAGTGCGGACGCATCGAATCCCAGCGGGATTGTCCGCAGTTTCCCTTCCGGATCCAGATACTCCGCCGCTTCCCCTTCGTCCAGCATAAGGCTGATGTTGCCGCCGTTTCTTTCATCCCATCCCAGCCGGTACATGTTGGAGGCTGTTTTGCACATTTCCTTGATAAAAGGCGCCGTTAAAATATTTTTCATACCAGTGTCCATTTTGCATTCCCCCTGTTTTTCTTTACCAGTAAGCGATAAAACGGTTCCCGTTTTCTTCAAACCACTCTCTTGCGTCATTCATTCCCATTTTGGACAGGGTTCCCGTCACAGGGTTCATAATCACCACATTCTGTTCGTTGAATCCGGTGACCAGCACTGCGCTGCCGTCGTTTTGCACCGCAAGCACCGGGATCTCCCGGTCCGGATAATACAGGACCACATCCAGGCTGCAGCCGCGCAGGTCCAGGATCCGTCTGTCTTCCAGCCCCTGCTGCAGAATATCCAGCACTTCCATTCCCTGGTCCAGCAGATGCTGGCTGTCCCGCATCACTCCTTCAAAGCGGAAAATAGCATCCAGGCAGACGGCCAGACTGCTCTTTGCTTCCTGCGCCGACTCTGCTTCAATGGCCATAATCTGGTTGGACATATGGAGACGGTCCCGCTTCATGATATAGCTTCCGTCCTCCGCAGCAGCGGTTCCCAGATTTTCATAGGCCAGTGCCGCGGCTTTCGCCGGGGAGGACAGGATATCCACAACCCCGTTTTTGCCGTACACATAATAGCGTTCCGGATGTTCCACCTTCTCCAGCACCGCTTCCCGGCTGCCTTCAAACAGCACTTCCCCCGGCGTAAGGATTTTCACCTTTTTGCTGTCCGCCTGGCTTCTTAAGGAAATGCTCACAATGGTTTCCAGCTCCTGTGTGGACGAGGTTTCCACATTGTTATGCTTTTCCGCCATTTCGTCGCTGTAAAGGATCTGCTCCGCTCCCGCTTGCGCAAAACCGTCCGCCCCTGCGCTGACCCGTTCCAGATTGATCTGGTTTCCTTCTATGGTGCACCCGGTCACGTAATAGCCGTCCTGCTGCCAGGTCTTGTATACTGCGCCTGCAAAATCACGGATTTCCACCCGGTACATGGGGAAAACCGTATAGCCCAGTTCGTCTTCCCCCACGTCCTCCTGTCTTGCAACGCCGTAAATGAGATCTTCCCCCATGAATCCCAGCGGCCGGATGAAATTGCCCGTCCCGGCCTCAATCGTTTCGCTTTCCCCCGTGTTTAAATTCATCAGCTCCAGCGTCCGGGCAAAACCGGTTTGTCCGGCTTCCTCCCAGACCAGCATGCTGCCGTCCTCCGATACCCGGTATCCGTCTTCATCCAGTCCCTGGGCCACAATTTCGCTGCCCTGGTCTTCCAGCCCTACCTGGTAAATGCATCCGTCCAGCATCAGGTACAGATCGTTTTTCCCGTTGGCAAAAGACAGGTTTTCCATCTCCGCTTCCAGCAGTTCCGGGGATTTTGTGTAAGGCAAAAACGCCAGCTCCTCCATTACGTTCAGGGTGCTGCTGTAATAGCAGACCTGGATCCCGCAGCGCCCTTCGTGACGTCCCCGGCTCATATAGCCGTGCACCAGAAAAAGGACGTTCCCCGTTTCATCCACATGCAGAATCCTGAAACCGTGCCGGCCGTTTAAGGTACGGGCGTCGTCCTTGCCCGGATCGTAAAAGGAAAACAGCCGTGCCAGGCTGGTATCCGCCCCGTTGTAGCTGTACAGGGAACCGGCCTGGGAAAAGGCCAGTACCGTCCCGCCGTCGCTTTCTTTCATATCCACGTCGGTTCCCGCAACGCCCAGCTCAATATTCCCGCCGGCAAAGCTGTCGGAAGTTTCCGGGAAAATCTGCTCGGCCGTGCGCTCATAATTCAGCAGATACATAGTGTCTCCGGTATAACGGACCCGGAAATACTCTTCCACCTGCGCAGTCACCCGTTCCCCGTCTTTGGGATAGCTGACCAGGTAGGACAATACCACCGAAGCGGTCTGGGGCGCGATTTCCCGGATCCGGATCATGCGTTCCGACTCCCGTCTTACATCCACCCCGGCCCAGGCCACCTGGGCGGCGGCACTGTGGATATCCACCCGCGCCAGGGAGGAATTGTTCCCGTCCGCGTTGGGCTCCAGTTTGGAGGCATATTCCCCCATGGGCTGTAATTCCCCTACTCCCCCGGTCGTCAGGGTTGCGTCCGAAAAACCTGTGATAAAGGCAAGCTTTTCTTCCAGATCATAATCCGCCTGGATGATCCGGGTATAGTAGCGCACTTCCCGGCCGTCTTCCAGCGTAAGCACAAAAATCAGGCTGTATTCCCGTCCTTCCTCAATCAGGTCTTTCAGCCGGAACGTGGCAAGAAGCTGCGTCTCATTTTGTTCCATCCCGGTCAGTTCCGTCTTTTCCACCAGACGCTGCCCGTCCACACTGCGCACTTCAAACCCCGCGGCTTCCACGGTCTGCCCGTAAGTTTCGATCACCGCTTCCACCTGTCTTTGTCCGCCTACGGGGGTAATGCTTTCCCGCATCCCTGCAGGCTCCATTTCCTGGCAGTAACCGTACATCAGGTTGATTTCTTCCCCGCCGCAGCGGATGGAAACGGTAGGCAGGGTGGCCGCACCCATCTGCGCCGTCATGTCCCGGTTCCCCTGATTCATAAAAAAGCTGATTACAATCACGGAAATCAGAAAGACCCCTAAAAAGACGCTCAGCTTGATGATCGCTTTCTTCAATCCACTTCTCCTTTCCCGGATTCTTCCAACAGTTTCTGAAGGGTGGTATGCACGCCCAAAAACGCTGCAAGTTCGCTGCTTTGCGGCGTTTTGTGCCCCTTTGCGCCTTCCGGACGCTTCACTGCGCGGATCAGGATATTCTTGGGCGTATGCTCCATGTCAATAAATTCCAGAATCTGGGTATCATACCCCTGCTCTTCCAGAAGGTCCGCCCGCAGCGCATCCGTAAACAGGGCGGACATCCTTTCTTTGATTAGCCCGTAGCGCAGGGCGCCTTCCAGCTTTCGGCACCGGATCTGGGCATTGACCTCGTGCTGACAGCAGGGCACGGATAAAATCACCCCGGCCTGCCACCGAAGGGCCTGATACAGGGCATAATCCGTGGCCGTGTCGCAGGCGTGCAGCGTCACCACCATATCCGCCCGGTCCGTCCCCGTATAATCCGCAATATCCCCGCAGCAAAACCTAAGATGTTCATACCCGTATTTTTCCGCCAGCCGGCTGCAGCGAAGGATCACGTCTTTTTTCAGATCCAGGCCGGTCACCCGCAGATCCAGCCCCTGCATGGTATGCAGATAATGATACATGGCAAAGGTCAGGTAGGATTTCCCGCACCCGAAGTCAATAATATGAACGGGCCTGTCCTTGGGAAGTATGGGCAGGATATCCTCGATAAATTCCAGGAAGCGGTTGATCTGCCGGAATTTGTCATAGAACCGGTGCACCACTTTCCCGTCCTCCGTCTGTACCCCCAGGTCCACCAGAAACGGCACCGGCGTCCCCTCTTCCAGAATATACTGCCTGGTACGGTTATGGGACAGATCCGGCGCCGGTTTCTGTGTTTCCCGGTTGGGTTTTCGTTTTACCGTCACTTTCCCCTTTTTGCTCACCAGCGCCGTAGCGGAAAATTTCACCGTATCCGCCTGCAGCTGTCCGAAATTTTCCTGCATATCCCGCAAAATTTGTTCCAGCGCTTCTTCTGCGGAAAGGTTTTCATGCAGGACCTGTTTGCCCACGTAGCTGGTGATCTGGAAAAAAAGTTCCCCCTTCACCATCACCGGGCGAATCTTTTTTTGAAAGCATTCCCTTCCCCGGAATGCGTCGCTTTGCTTACCGTAATCTGATACAGGCCCTTGTTTAAGCTTTCCTGCAGCAGCTTTCTGATTTCATCCATTTCTTTTCTCCTGTGGCCTTTCGTGCGCCCGCCCAAAAAACGTGCGCCGGTCATCCGCCAATCCTCTGTATTTTATCGCTTTCCTTAAGCGGCGACAACTAAAACTTCAAAATCCCGTCTTTCCTGCGGCGTCTGCGTCGGTAAATTTCATGGCAGAGGAGGACGTGGACCAGCTCTTTTATCTCCGGCAGTTTTTCCGCCGCAATCTCCCGCCCGTCCTCCTTTTCTTCCCGGCAGATGGCCGCTGTCATATCGTCTGCCATCTTATAAACCGTCAGACGGTCCGGATATTCGTCGTAGATCACGCTTCCCGCATAGTCCAGCCGATCCAGCAGCCGCTCCAGCTTTCGGCGAAACCTGCCGGCTTCTTTCGGGTACATTTCCTGCAGATATTCCAAATCCCGCATGGCGGTGTCCTCTTCCTCCCAGAAAAGGGGCAGGGGATAACTCATGTAAAACGGAAGTATCTTCGGGCGATGCTCCATACTCGTTCCTTCCGGTGTTCTTTATTTTATAGTATGCAGAATCCTTCCGGAAAGTTTCCCCGCCTCCCGGACGTCCTCCCGCACAATTTTCCGATCGGAATACCGGGCCTTTTCGTAGAGGGCACACAGCGCTTCCCATTCCGCTTTTGCCCCTTTTGGGGCAAAGCTGCCCAGCTCCCGGGCCGTGCTTTTCCCCAGCGCTTTTTCCTCCTTCCCGCAGACCGATGCCGCAGTCTTGCAAAAAATGCGCCGCACTTTCACCTCCGCGCTTCCCCCGGTCAAAAACAGCCTCCTGCCGCGCTTTTGACCGGAAACGCCCAGAAATTCCTCTTCTTCCACAAAACCTTCCCGGATAAACTCCCGCTTTTCCCGTTCCCTTGCGTAAAACGCGCGGATCACATAGCGGACCAGCCAGATTACAAGCGCGACAGCGCCCGCCGCCATGGCCAGCGCCACCGCCGCAGTCAGGATTTTTTCCAGTACTTCCAGCCAGACAGGCGGTTTGGCATACGGAAATATCCCGGAAAAGTCAGGCGCGCTGCCCTGTTCCTGCGCGGCAGACCCTTCCGCCTGCCCTTCCCCGATCAGGGCGATCAGCAGGCCGAAAAAGAGACGGAGAAGATGACGGACCACCATGCCCACCGCCTGCGCAATCCGGGGCAGCAGGGTCGTCCGGGTCAGGAGGAAAAGCAGAAACAGGCTTCCTGCGATATAGGCCAGCACCAGCCGCATCCCGGCAAAGAAAATGTTCTTTTCCGGCATGGCCCCGGTGCCCCTCCTGCTCATCCCCACATATCTCTGGAAATTTCCCAGATATTTTTTCAGGAAATAACCGCACAGCCACAGAAAGCAGAGGCCTATGATCCGCTGCGCCCCCTTTTCCTGCCCCATATAGCCGCACACAAAGCAGGCGCATACGGCCATCACCGCCGCTGCCGACGGCGGGATTTCCCCCTCATTGTCCCTGCGTCCGGTCAGGCGTACTTTCAGGGAGTGGAGGGCATAGACAGCGCCCAGCGCCACAAAGGCGATCTGCCACAAAACAGGCAGGGGCCCTGCCTTGCTTCCCGCAAAAAAGAGGACCCACACAACGCCTGCGTGGAGCAGCAAAAACAGGGGGAGGTTCCCCACCGCCCGGCGGACCAGATAAAACAGCAGGGCCGCACCCAAGGGTACGCACAGCCATCCCACAGGGGTAGCCGTCCCCGTAACCAAAGCGTCCAGCGCGGTTTCCAGACAGAGTATGGTCAAAAAATTCAGAAAAATTTCCAGCACATCTTCCAGATCTTCCATGAAATTCAGACCCCGGCCCATTTCGTTTCTCCTTCCTGCAGACGGATCCGGGCCGCATAGGGTTCCAGGGTTTTACGAATCTTCGCCTCCCTGCTTCCCCATACCGGGCAGATCCAGCAAAAATCCATTTTCCGCCGGGCGCATTCCTCCAGCAGTTCCTGGAAATCCTCCTGCGCATCGGAGGAAATAAACACCGTAAACAAAGCGTCCTCGTTTCCTTCCTGCCCCAAAACCTTCTCTCCCAGATTTCGGACAAAGGAAGGGGCACGATCCGTCAGGTCGATCCTTGCAAGCCCCCGGTCGATGGTATCCATATGCCAGGAAGCGCTGGCCGCCTCTATGCCCACCGGTTTCCCGGTGATGCTGTCCGGCCCGTTGGTATACACCGCCGTCCGGATTCCCTGGGCCAGAAAGCTTTCCGCCGCTCCCGCCGCCATCCGGATGGAGTCTTCCAGCAGTTCCTCCCGGCGCATAACGGCCCCGTCCTCCAGGTTGACAAAAATGCGCACCGCCCTCCGGGCCGTGTAATTTTTCATATTCACTTTCAGCTCCCCGGTCCGTGCCGTGGCTTTCCAATTGATATCCCGCATGGTATCCCAGGGACTGTATTCCCGGATCCCCCGGAATTCAAAGGGATCCTCCAGCAGATGCCTCCGGCTTAGCACTTCCCCGTTGAGCCGCTGCATCAGGCGGGAAAACTCCGGGCTTTGAAAGTGCAGCGGATAGACGTACAGCTCGGCCCTGCTGTCCAGGCTTTTGGGAAGTTCCCCGGAAAGAAACAGCGTCCCCGCCACCACGTCCAGGCCGTTGATGCGGTAGTAGCCCCTCTTTTTGCAGCGAAAGCGCAGCCTGCGCACATGGCGCACAAAGGGCCGGATGGAAAGGACGTCGTTGCGGTAATACTGGTCCGTCACCGCGCTGACCCCTTCCTCATCCCAAAACTGCAGCTGTCTGGAAACCCTAAACTTTACCTTCAGCGCAGGGAGGGGCAGAAGCTTCCGGTTTTCCACCCGCTCACACAGCTCGCATTCCTCTCCTTCCACCGCCCACTTTTGGGAAAATTCCAGGTTCACGGAAAGGTTTTTGTCCCAGAAACGGCAGTACAGCCTGCCCTGAAGATAGAAGAGGAGAAAGGCTCCCAGAATGATTCCGATCAGGCTCATTCCCAAATCCTCCCGTCAGTTTCCGAAGTTTTCCGTGGGCGCCGGCACGCTGTCCAGAATTTCCCCGATCAGCTTCACCGCTTCCTCATACCGGTTTTGTCCATAGGAAAGCACCAGCCTGTGGGCCAGCACCGCCTGCGCCACGGCCTTTACGTCGTCGGGGATCAGATAAGTCCTGTCGTGGATGCAGGCCCATGCCTTTGCGCTTCTTTGCAGGGCCAAAGTCCCCCTGGGGCTGACTCCCATAACGGTCCTTTCGCTGTTTCGGGTGGCCTGCACCAGGTCCACCATATAACCGGCTACCGCCGGATGCACATACACCCGGGCCGCTTCCTCCTTCAGGGCCAGCAGCGTTTCCCTGTCCATCACCGCCGTCAGCTCCTTAAGGGGATCCTTTGTCTGATAGGTGTCCAGAATCCGCAGTTCTTCCTCCCGTCCCGGCAGCCCCATCTCCACCTTCATTAAAAAGCGGTCCAGCTGGGCTTCCGGCAGGGGAAAGGTGCCCGCCGTTTCCACCGGGTTCTCCGTGGCCGCCACAAAAAAGGGCGGCTTTAGCGCACTGGTTTCCCCATCGATGGTCACCTGTCCTTCTTCCATACATTCCAGAAGTCCCGCCTGGGTCCTGGGGGTGGCCCGGTTGATCTCGTCCGCCAGCAATATGTTGGTAAATACCGGCCCTTTTTTCAGCTCAAACTCGTTGGTCTGCCGGTTGTATACATGCAGTCCCGTGATATCGGAAGGGAGCATGTCCGGCGTAAACTGCACCCGTCCGAAGGCCAGCCCCATGCTGGCGGCCAGCGCCCGGGCCAGCCGGGTCTTGCCCGTGCCCGGCACGTCCTCCAAAAGCACATGTCCGTCCGCCAGCATGGCCGTCAGCATCAGCTTCGTCACTCGCTCCTTCCCGATGATCACCTTTTGCGTATTATCCAAAACCGCCCTGACGGCGTCTTTTATCCCTTCCATGCCTTATCCTCCTACGAATCATCAAATTCTTCCTGTTTGCCCAGGATTTTCCCATACGTTCAGTATACTCCCCAAAAGTTGGACGGGCAAGGAAGTTCGTCCTGTTCATCGAATGAGCACAAACCGGTTTTTCTCATATTCGATCAGCCCCTCCCGCCGCATGCGGGACAGCTCGCTGCACATGGCGCTTCTGTCCACGCCCAGATAGTCCGCCAGCTGCTGCCGGTTATAGGGAATGAAAAAAGCGCT
>CALWGP010000087.1 GCA_944380095.1 uncultured Lachnospiraceae bacterium
TCTTCAAAATCCTTGTAGGCGGAAAGAATGGTCCCCAGCAGATACTTGATGAACGGAACCACATCTTCGGTGCCTTCATGCCATCCGATTTGCGCCTGGCCCAGGACATCATAATAGAGATCCTTGTTTTTTGCAATCTTGGCCTCCAGTGAGATATATTTGCCTACATAGAACCCGCTGCGATAGAGCAGCAGCGTGGTCAGCAGGCGGCTCATTCTGCCGTTTCCGTCGTTGAAGGGATGAATGCAAAGAAAGTCGTGGATGAACACGGGAATAACAATCAGCGGCTCCACTTCCATGTTCCCAATGACCCGGTTGTATTCCTCGCAGATCCTGTCCAGGGCCTCCGGCGTTTCATAGGGAGCCAGTGGCGTAAACAAGTTCTCCACATGGCCGTCGGGATAGGTGGCGCTGATGTAATTCTGCACACTTTTGGTCTTGCCCGCCATGGGATTGTTCATGTGGCTGTAGAGGATCTTGTGGAG
Organism: uncultured Lachnospiraceae bacterium; assembly: GCA_944380095.1. Taxonomy (GTDB): domain Bacteria; phylum Bacillota; class Clostridia; order Lachnospirales; family Lachnospiraceae; genus Gallintestinimicrobium. The sequence goes on from CALWGP010000087.1 coordinate 486, forward strand.
CTGCAGGATGTAGTTCCGGGTGAGGGGGATGGCGTCGAAGTTCTCGTGAATGAGGTTCAGCACATCCCGATAACCCGCAATCTCCTGCTCGTCCCGGTTTTTCGGCGTCGTTTTCTCCTCCACAAGCTGTCGGATACGGGTGTTTGTAGTCACGATGCCCTCAATGGCATTGGATGCCTCGGTGCTCTGCACCTTTGCGATCTCTACCAGTTTCTCCAATTCCACTGGCCGCTGTTTTAGGTACAGTTCCTGCTTTCCGGCTTCTTTATAAATCGCCGCGACCAAGCCCATAATCTCCGAGTCCCACTTCTGTTCCCGGATCGCGGAGTAATTGAATGTACGCATACCCTTATGCCCCCTTTATTCCCTTAAATTTTACCATGAAATAAGGGAAAGTTCAACTCTGGGAGAAAACTTTCCCTTATCAGCTTCAATAAAAAACCCCTTTTTCCGGGCGCCGTCTGGCGGCCTTCCCGAAAAAAGGGGCTTTTGTATCATTTTTTAAGATCGATGACTGCGGTCAGAAAATTCTCCTGATGGCTACGGGAGTCCTGTAATTTGCATTGGAAATCTTGATTCCCGTGGCAGCCGTGCTGGCGTGGACGATCTGTCCGCCGCCGATGTAGATGCCCACATGGCCGGAATAGCATACCAGGTCGCCCGGCTGCGCTTCCGCAAGGCTGTCCACCGCATATCCCACATGTCTGTCCGCGGAGGAAGAATGGGGGAGGGATACGCCGAAGTTCTTATATACGCTCATTACAAATCCGGAGCAGTCCGCGCCGTTGGTCAGGCTCGTCCCGCCGTACACGTAAGGATTGCCCACAAACTGGGTGGCGAAGTTTGCTACCGCAGAACCCAAGCTTGTGTCGGAAGAAACCGCAGGCGCGCCGACCTCTTCTTCCTGCTGCGCTTCCTCCTGCTGTGCCACAGGTTCTTCCTGCCCTGCGGCTTCCGCTTCCGCTTCTGCCTCTTCCTGCTCTGCGGCTGCCTGCTGTTCCTGTCGCTTCTGCTCTTCTTTTCTTAACTTTTCTTCTGCTGCCTGCGCCGCTTTCCTGGCCTCTTCCCTGGCCTGCTCTTCCGCTTCCAGACGGGCCTGCTCTTCTTCCACGGATTCCGCGGTCACGTACTCGACTTCCACATTCACATAATCTTTGGAAACCCAGCCGTCGCCTTCTTCAATGCTGACCTTGACAAATCCGTTTTTCTCCTCCAGAACCGTCAGTTCCTCGCCCATGGGGATCAGTCCCAGGACGGAGGCATCCAGGCTGGCGTCCGTACGCACCTTCAGCGTCTGCGTATTGACCACCGCGATCTTGTTTCCTACTTCGTCGGCAATCCGCTTTGCCTCGTCCCCGGTCTTAAAGTACTCTGCCTTCACATAGCCTTCCACGCTGCCGGACTTGACCTTATACCAGCCGTCCGCTTCTTCCCCTACCAGGGTCCCAACGGAGTTGTCGTAAAGCTTGCCGACGATCTCCCCGTCCGTCCCGGGGGTATTTCGAATATTGACATAATCATTGACCTGGGCAATGATCAGCGTCTCTTCCTCTTCTTTTTCCTGCTGCTCTTCTTCGGAGATCATGGTCTCATGTTCGTGGATCACCGGCTCGATTGCCTCCACGATCTGGGTCTCTTCCTCGGATTCTTCTTCGGAAGTCTCCCCGTCTTGGCTCTGCGTCTGTGATTCGGACTGGGTTTGCGACTCTGTCACGGTCTGTGTCTCCGATTCTGCAGTAGTCTGTGTTTCCGACTCTGCCGCAGACTGGGTTTCCTCCCGGCCTTCGCTTTCCGTCCCATCGGACGTCCCGGATTCACCCTGGGTTTCCGTATGGCCCTCTGATTCGGCGGACTCTTCTGCCACGGCTTCCGTCTGTGTTTCCTTCGTTTCCTTCTTAGATACGGATTCCGTTTCCGTCTCTGTTTCTTCTGTCTCATCTATGGAAGAAGCGGTCTTTGCCTCTTCTTCTTTTTCTTTCAGCGCAGCCTTGCGCTTCTTAACGTCTTCACGAATGACTGCGATGGATGTTCCTTCTCCAAGAGTAAGTCCCAATCCGGCTGCCGGAAGAAACGAAGCCACAGTCGGGGCTGCATCCGTATGAAATGCACTCCCTGTCAGCATCACCGCTGCCGCGACCGCGCATACCGTTACTTTCGTCAATTTACGATTTCGATTCATAGACTCCTCCGAACAGATCGTTCCTCATTTGTTACATTTATTACAAAATTGTTAAGCACAGAAAATACTATAACACCGACATGATCTTTTGTCAATTGACATCCTTTGCCAAAGACCTGCATTTTTTGTGTATAATTTGTAACATTTCTATGACGTTTCGTCATTTTTCACAAAAAGTGCGCGAAAATCCCGGATTCGCGTCCGGCAGCCGCGCAAAACACAAATTCTCCTTATTTTGGGCACAAAATCATCACAAACCTAAAATAATTCCGACACAATTTCCTTCTATACTACAGGCATAAAACAAAGAAGCGTCCAGACGCTTCCCTGCATAGGATTTCAGAAAGGAGTTATCCATCATGTCAGAATATACGAACTTTGATCCGGAAAACGGAACCAGTTTTGAAAACACGAATCATACCTATCATTATGAAAGCGGCAGCATGCCTGCCCCCAAAGCCCCCGGTAAAAAGAACCGGAAAGTAGGACGCACCGCCAGGAAAATCGGTGCAGTCATTTTAAGCGCCGTGCTTTTCGGCGGCGTGGCTTCCGGCACTTTCCTCGGAATCAACTACGCGGCGGGCTATACGCCCGGCAGCCTGAAGGTGCAGCCGCAAACTGAAGAAGCGGCAGCCGAAACAGGAACCGGGGAAGCCGGCGAGACGCAGGCCCAGACACAGGCTTCCTCCGACAGCCTTGTGGCCGCTTCCTCTGCACAGACCTCCGTCCAGGGCGGCATGGATGTGTCCGATATTGCCTCGGCAGTGATGCCTTCCATCGTTTCCATCACCAACCGCTCCGTCCAGGAAGTACAGAATTATTTCAGCATCTTCGGTTACGGCGGACATGTGCAGACCCAGGAAACGGAGAGCTGCGGTTCCGGCATTATCATCGGTCAAAATGACAGCGAGCTTTTGATCGTAACCAACAACCATGTGGTGGAGGGCGCGGATACCCTTTCCGCCAGCTTCATTGATAACCAGGTCTATGAAGCCAACCTGAAAGGGACGGATCCTTCCAATGACCTGGCCGTAATCGCCATTCCTCTGGAGAGCATTTCCGAGGATACCATGTCGCAGATCAAAGTTGCCTCCGTGGGCGATTCCGATACCCTGAAAGTGGGCGAGCAGGTGGTTGCCATCGGCAACGCTTTGGGATACGGACAGTCCGTCACCACCGGCATCGTCAGCGCCACCAACCGTACCCTGCAGACGGAAGCCACCTCGGTAAGTACCTCCTCCGAGGACCTGCCCACCTATATCCAGACCGACGCGGCCATCAATCCGGGCAACAGCGGCGGTGCACTGGTCAATATGAGCGGCGAAGTGATCGGGATCAATTCCGCGAAACTGGCCAGCACAGAAGTAGAGGGCATGGGATATGCCATCCCCATTTCCAGAGTTTCCGATATTATTGAAACCCTGATGAACGAAACCACCCGTACCAAAGTGTCGGAATCCGAGAAGTCCAGCATCGGCATTACCGGTATCACGGTAAACGAAACCATTACCCAGGCCTATGATATCCCCGCCGGCGTCTATGTGGCGGAAGTCACAAAAGGCAGCGGCGCCGAGCAGGCCGGCATCCGCCAGGGCGATGTCATCATTGCCTTTGACGGCAAGGAAATCACGGATATCCAGCAGCTTCAGGATGTGCTTCTGTACTATTCGGCAGGGGAAACCGTGGAAGTGAGCTTAAAGACCATGGGCGACGGCGGTTATGTGGACAAAACAGTCTCCCTGACCTTAGGCCATGCGGCGGACACGCAGCAGGGGGAAACCCAGGACAATAGCAGCGATGTGTTAAGGGGCTATAACGCAAGATAAACGGTAAAAAAGATCCGATCCGGGTCCCGGCCGCTGCGGCCGCAAAATCACCCGGATCGGATCTTTTTTTCTCTATTTTTGAGCCATGAGGCAGAACCATTCCGGAAGGCCGGTTCCTAAGCCCTCTTTTGGCTCGCACAGTTCTTCCATATGGTACGGGCGAAGTCCCGCATCCATCACCGCGTTGAGGATGTCCTGCATCCTCCAGTGAAAGTTCACCGAATATTCCCGTCCAGCGTCATGGTGTCCGTGCAGACCCACGATATGGAGGCGTCAAATCCTTCCCGTACCGCGATTTGTCTGGCATAATCCAGCTGGTTTTGGGAAATGTCGCAGGATACCACCCGGGCGCCCAGCAGGGCGAAGGCAAATACGGCCAGATTGTCCCCGCTGGAAGGAACGCACACGGTCCTCCTGTCCCAGTCTGCGAAGCGGTCCGAAAGCCAGCTCCACAAAACCGGGTGGAAGGCTTTGGCCGGGTCTTTGAGCACCGGGGAAAGCACTGTTTTACAGTGGTTTCTCCGGTCCCATTCCCCGGCAAAAGAATCCCAGTCTTTGCGGTTTTTTTCCACGATTCTTCCCATATCGTCCTGCCTAAGTCTTCCCCGCCCCTGCAAAGGGCCTTTTGTTATCCTTCGTAAGGAACCACGGAACCCTGATACGTATCGTTGATGAATGTTTTGATATCGTCGGATTTGAGTACTTCCACCAGTGCCTGGATGCCCTCGTTTTCTTCGTTGCCTTCCCGGACCGCGATCACATTCACATACTGCTGGATCGCTTCGGAATCAGCCGTTTCCAGCGCAACCGCGTCCGAAGTGGAAAGGCCCGCCTGCAGGGCATAGTTGCCGTTTACCACGCCGAAGGCCACATCGGGAAGGGTACGTGCCACCTGCTCCGCCTGCAGCTCAACGATCTTGATGTTGTGAGGGTTTTCCGTGATGTCCATGGCCGTAGCGGTAATCCCCGCTTCCGGGTCCAGGGTAATCAGGCCGTTTTCCTGCAGCAAAAGCAGCGCCCGGCCTTCGTTGGTGGTGTCGTTTGGCACCGCGATTTCCGCGCCGTCGGAAATGTTGTTCAGATCCGTCTCTTTGCCGGGATAAATTCCCAGGGGCTCGTAATGGATTTCCCCCGCGCTGACCAGATGGGTGCCTTTTTCCGCGTTGTAGCTTTCCATATAGTTGATATGCTGGAAATAGTTGGCGTCGATATCGCCGCTTTCCACCACTTCATTGGGCTGTACGTAATCCGTAAATTCCACTACTTCCAGCGTCCAGCCTTTTTCTTCCATCAGGGGCTTTGCCGCTTCCAGAATCTCCGCATGGGGAACCGGGGTCGCCGCTACCGTAACCGTGCCCTTTTCCTCCGTCTGGGCCGTTTCGCCCCCAGCCTCCTGCGTGGATGCTTCGCTTTCCTGCGCTGCCGCAGTATCGGCGGCGTCCGCTGCCGTTTCTTCCTGCGCTGCCTGGGTCTGTGCCGGCGCCGAAGACTGAACCGTTTCGCCCGAACCGCCTCCGCAGGCAGTCAGGGTCAGCGCTCCCAAGGTCAGGGCGCACACCAGTGCCAATGTTCTTTTTTTCATATTTTTCCTCCTCTTCCCGCCGCGTTCTGCGGCGGCCTTCTGCGTTAACAGGATCTTTATACCAAACAGCCGCCCGACTTTCAGCCGGTCAGACGCCTGTCCAGCTTTCTGGATAGTTTTGTGCCTGCAAACTGGATCAGCTGCATCAGGATCACCAGCAGCACCACCGTGGCAAGCAAAATCTTGGTGTCCCACCTGGAATAGCCGTAACGGATGGCCACGTCTCCCAGCCCGCCGCCGCCGATGGCGCCGGACATGGCCGTATAGCCCAGGACCGTTCCCAAAGCGATGGTGGAACCCACAATCAGGGAAACCCTGGCTTCCCCGATCAGTACTTTTTTCACAATGGCAAACGTGCCCGCGCCCATACTCTGCGCCGCCTCGATCACGCCCCGGTCCACTTCCAGCAAAGACGACTCCACCAGTCTGGCGATAAACGGGGCCGCGGCCAGCGTCAGGGAAATGATGGTGGCGTTGGCGCCGTAGGATTTGCCCGTGATGGCCCGGGCCAGCGGGGTAGCCAGAAGCATCAGGATCAGGAAGGGGATGGAACGGGTAATATTCACCACGATATCCAGCACTTTATGTAAAACCGTCTTTGGCTTCAGCCCTCCCGGCGCGCAGACTACCAGCAAAATCCCTACCGGGAGCCCGATCACATAGGCAAGCAGGGTAGACACCAGCGTCATATACACGGAAACCCCCGTGGCTTCCAACAGCATGGAAATTTCAGCGCTATTCAACATAATCCGTCAACTCCTCCACCGCAAGATTTCTTTCTTTGAGGTAAGCGATCATCTTCTCCGCCGTCTGCTCGTCCTCAGGCAGCTGCAGGACCATCTGTCCCCTGGCGATCCCCCCGATGTCCTTCGTATCCGCCAGCAGGATATTGACGCTGGCGCGGCACTCCAAAACCATATTGGCAATGACCGGCTCGAAGGAGGAATTTTCCGTAAAAACAATGCGGACGCAGCGCTTGCTCTTCATCAGGGCCACCTTGCGCTCTCCCTGGAATACCAGCCGTTTTGCGGCTTTTGATTTGGGCGAAGCAAATACCTCTTCCACCGTCCCGCTCTCTGCCAAAACACCGGCGTCAATAATGGCCACCCGCGTACAGATCTCCTGCACCACTTCCATGGAGTGGGTAATAATCACAATGGTGATGCCGTACTTTTGATTGATTTCCTTTAACAGGGCCAGGATGGAGCGGGTGGTGGTAGGATCCAGTGCGCTGGTGGCTTCGTCGCACAAAAGGATCTTGGGATCCATTGCCAGCGCCCTGGCAATGGCCACCCTTTGCTTTTGTCCGCCGGACAGCTGGGCCGGATAGGCTTTCTCCTTATCCGAAAGCTCCACAATCTCCAGGTATCTGCGCGCCCTTTCCCTGGCTTCCTTTTTGGGTACCCCTGCAATTTCCATGGGAAAGCAGACGTTGTCCAGCACAGTCCTCTGCATCAGCAGGTTAAAATGCTGGAAAATCATGGCGACGCTGGTACGCATCCTGCGCAGCTCTTTTTCCGACATGGCGGAAAGGTCCCTGCCTTCCACATAGACCGTCCCTTCCGTGGGCCGCTCCAAAAAATTCAGGCAGCGCACCAGGGTGCTCTTTCCCGCGCCGGACATACCGATAATGCCGTAAATATCCCCGGCCCCGATTTCCAGCGTGATCCCTTTCAAAGCCTCCACGGTATTTTCCTTCCCCCGGAAGGTCTTGCTTACATTTTCTATCTTTATCATTGGTTCCATCTGTGCTCTCTCCGTTGGGATGTCCGCAGCAGGCGGACAATTTGTAATTTGCCGATTATCTCTAATAATAGCACAGTCAGTTCTCATCTGTAAACAGCGAAGTGGACAGATACCGGTCCCCGGAATCCGGCAAAAGGACGACAATGGTTTTCTTCGCATTTTCCGGTCTTTGAGCCAGCAGGGCCGCAGCGTACAGCGCCGCGCCAGAACTGATGCCGTTTAAAATCCCCTCCGTATGGGCAAACAGCCGCCCTTCCCGGAACGCGTCCTCTTCTTTCACCGGAATCACTTCATCATAAATGTCCGTATCCAAAAGATCCGGGATAAAGCCCGCGCCGATCCCCTGCAGGCCGTGGGGGCCCGCCTGTCCGCCGGAAAGCACCGCGGATCCCGCCGGTTCTACCGCCACGATCCGGATCTCTTTCTTTTTCTCTTTCAGATAGCGCCCCACGCCCGTAATGGTGCCGCCGGTTCCCACGCCCGCCACGAAAATGTCCACTTTTCCGTCCGCGTCTTCCCAGATTTCCGGTCCCGTGGTCCGGTAATGGGCTTCTGCGTTGGCCCGGTTTTCAAACTGGCCCGGCACAAACGCGCCTTCCGTTTCTTTTGCCATCTCTTTTGCTTTGCGGATGGAACCGCTCATCCCTTCCGCCCCCGGGGTAAGGACCACCCGGGCGCCGTAGGCTTTGAGCATGGCGATCCGCTCCCGGCTCATGGTATCCGGCATCACAAAATACGCCCGGTACCCCCTGGCCGCCGCCGCGCTGGCAAGTCCGATCCCCGTATTGCCGCTGGTCGGTTCGATGATGGCGCCCCCGGGCTTTAAAAGCCCTTTTTCCTCCGCGTCCAGGATCATTCCCAAAGCGGCCCGGTCCTTCGTGCTCCCGGCCGGATTCAGATACTCCATTTTTGCAAGAATCCTTGCATTTGTGATTTTTTTTGCAGCCATATAATTCACAGGCTCCAGAAGCGGGGTGTGCCCGATCATTTCCA
>CALWGP010000088.1 GCA_944380095.1 uncultured Lachnospiraceae bacterium
CCCCGCCAGTTCGTTGTTCATTTTGTACTCCTTTATCTATAGCATTGGATTTGTACTGCTATTTTACCATAGTACAAAGGCTTCGTACAGGGCCACGACAATTTCTTTTTAGGGCAGATATTCAGATTTCCCGGTATAAGCCACCGGCATAACCCGCCACGCAAACAGGGCCGTGAAAAATGATTTCTCATTTTTTCACAGCCCCTGTTTTTGTAAAAATACGTTTATATTTCCCGCCAGATCCAATCCGCCGCCAGAGACGGCCATGCGGCACATTCCGGGACAATGAGCCTTCCCGAGCCGTCGTCCGTCATTTCGTCCGCCAGGCCCAGGCCGTGGATTCCCTTGGGGAAAATATGCAGTTCAAAAGGCACCCCGGCCCTTCTCATGGCCTGTGCCAGAAGGAGGGTGTTTTCCACCGGAACGGCATCGTCTGCAAAGGTATGCCATAAAAAGGCCGGAGGCATGGAAGAAGTTACCTGGTTTTCCAAAGATAAAAACGCCAGTTTTTTTGTATCCCGGTTTTCCTTTCCCAAAAGATTGTCAAAAGAACCCCTGTGGGCAAATTCCCCGGCAGTCACCACCGGATAAGAAAGGATCAGCCGGTCCGGCTTCATCTCTTTGGCCAAAAGTCCGGTCAGGCCCGTAAGAAACGGGCTGTTCCAGAACACGCCCAGGCTTCCGGCCAGATGGCCTCCTGCGGAAAAACCGCAGACCACAATTTTGTTTTCGTCGATGCCAAACGCTTCCCTGTTTCTGCGCAGCCACGCCACGGATGCGGCCAGCTCCCACAGCGCCGTAGGAAATACGGCCGGTCTGACGCTGTAGCGCAGCACGCAGGCATGCATGCCCAGGCCGCACATGCGCAGGGCCACCGGCTCCGCTTCCCGGTCGGAGACAAATTCATAGCCCCCGCCCGGGCAGATCAGCACGACAGGCCGCTTAGCGGATGCCGCCAGTTCCCGGGACGGTTCCTGGAAATAAGTGGTCAGCTCCGCTTCCGAATGATCCGTGCGAATGGATACCTTTTGAGAAATCATGGGAACTTATTCCTCCTGTCCCTCTGCCGGGGTTTCATCGCCGGATTCGGCCTTTTCCTCCCCGGACGCCTCCTTTGTCAGAAGCAGCATAATCTCATTGGAGCGGGCCACAAATTTGGTCATGGCATCCGGAGACAGGGGCGCGTTCTGGATTTTGGCCAGATCGTAAAGCTGTTCGCAAATCATTTTTGCGCTGCGGTCGTCTTCATGCTCCGTAATATATGCCACCAGCGGATGACCGGCGTTGAGCACCAGGGTTTCTCCTTCTGCGCCAAACATTCCCATATCCATTCCGCCGCCGTACATCTTCATCATATCCTGCATCCGTCTGGTTTCTTCCGAAACGGTTAGCACTGCGGAAACCTTTTTGTTTTTAAGCTTCTCTACGCTGACTTTGATCTTGTCGTTCTTTAAAGCCTTGCGCATCAGCTTTTCAATCTTTTCGCCCTGGGCTTTGAGCTCTTCCTGGGCCTTTTTGCCGGTCTTTGACTTAAACGCATCGGTCAGGTCCGCATCGATCCGGGCAAAATGAATCCCTTCATTTTTGGCTTCCAGCTGGGAAATAAACGGCTGATCGATCCGCTCCGGCAGGATAACCGCATCCATTTTTGCCGCCCTGAACATATTGATGTACTGACTCTGCTGCTGTTCGTCGGTAACGTAATAGATGGTCTTTTCCTTCTTTTCTTCCTCCGCTTTTGCGTCTGCCGTCCCGCCGTCCTTTTGGTCGTCCACCACTTCGGCCTGCACGGTCTCCCCGTTTTCATCCACGGCCTTTCCTTCGTCCCCTGCTTCGTCGGGATCCACCTTGTTGACCTCCAGGCATTCGGGCAGGGTCATATATTTCCCGTCCAGATTCTTAAAGAGGATGTAGTCCGTCATCTTCTGACAGAATTTCTCGTCCTTTAAGCAGCCGAACTTGATGAAAGGCGCAATGTCGTCCCAGTACTTCTCGTACTCTTCCTTCTGGGTCTTGCACATGCCGGAAAGCTTATCCGCCACCTTCTTGGAAATATAATCGGAAATCTTCTTTACAAAACCGTCGTTTTGCAGGGCGCTTCTGGATACGTTCAGCGGCAGGTCAGGGCAATCGATGACGCCTTTGAGCAGCAGCAAAAATTCCGGAATCACCTCTTTAATATTGTCGGCGATGAACACCTGGTTGTTGTACAGCTTGATCACGCCCTCGATGGACTCGTATTCCATGTTGATCTTCGGGAAATACAGGATTCCTTTCAGGTTGAAAGGGTAATCCATGTTCAGATGGATCCAGAACAGGGGCTCCTTGTAATCCTGGAAAACCTTCCGGTAAAATTCCACATATTCTTCCTTCGTGCATTCGCTGGGATTTTTCATCCAGAGAGGATGGGTGTCGTTGATCAGCTCCGGCCTTTTGGCAATCTTGATCCGGTCCGGATCGTCGTCCTTTTCCTTTTTTACCTCCTCGATCACCCTGTCGGTATCCAGCTTCTCGTCGGCCGGGATGATCTGGGTCTCCGGCGTATTCTCCCTGGAAAGATAAATCTCCGTGGGCATGAAGGAACAGTATTTGCCGATGACTTCCCTCGCCTTGTACTCGTTGCAAAACTGCAGGCAGTCCTCATTTAAAAACAGGGTAATGCAGGTGCCGACCCGGTCCCAATCCCCCTCTGCCATATGATATTCCGTACCGCCGTCGCACTCCCAGTGAACCGGTTTTGCGTCGGGCTGCCAAGACAGGGTATCAATATGCACTTCATCCGCAACCATGAAAGCGGAATAAAATCCCAGGCCAAAGTGACCGATAATCTGGTCGTCGTTGGCCTTATCCTTATACTTTGCAATAAAATCCGTAGCGCCGGAAAAAGCGATCTGGTTAATATACTCCTCCACCTCGTCCGCCGTCATGCCGATCCCGTTATCGATGAACTTCAGCGTCTTCTCTTCCGGGTTCACGATGACGGAAATCCTGGGTTTATAGTCCTCAGGCAGGGAATATTCGCCCATCATATCCAGCTTTTTGAGCTTCGTGATGGCGTCGCAGCCGTTGGAAATCAGCTCCCTGTAAAAAATATCGTGGTCGGAATAGAGCCACTTTTTAATAATGGGAAAAATATTTTCGCTGTTGATTGATAAATTGCCATGCTTTTCAGCCATGAAAATCACGTTCCTTTCTTTTTCATCCAGCCAATACCGGAATTTTTCCGGCCTTTTCGCTTCTGAACAACAGTTTAGTCCCGTCCGTTAAAAATGTCAACATAAAATTAGCACTCATTTAAAATGAGTGCTAACAGTTAAGGCATTTTGAAAATATTTGTTATAGACGGTAAAAAAGCTGTTGGTGGTCACGTTTTCATCGCGGATCATGGTCACACTATCCCATAGCTCCTCGTTTAAGCGCCTTACCAGGGAATTGACGAAACTGTCGTACTCCTGGTTAAAAGCCTCGTTCCGGCGCTGATTTGCGATCTTTTCCTTGTTCAGCTGGGTCTGTGCCTCGTCGAAGGTACTGATACACTTTAAAATATAGTATCCGTCCTGCGCTGCAATCACGTCGCTGACCTCGTCCTTGCCCAGATTGAAAGCCGTGGTTTCAATGGCCTCTTCCACTTCGCCCTTTCCAAAGGAATAACTGACCGTCGTATCCTCGCTGTAAGTATCCGCCAGGGCCTCAAAATCCACCCCTTCTTCCTTTGCCTGACGGCAAACGTCCTGCGCTTCTTGCCCATCCTCCATCCGGATGGCAAGCACCGTAATGGTGCGGGCCTCGTCGTCGCTGATCTCCGGATTGACATTCTCCACAATCTGACGGTAAACCTTGCCCGCCAGCGCGTACTCCCGGTACATCTGGGCAATCAGCTCCTGATCCACCCCCAGGGTCTCTATTTCCGTCTCATTCAGGGAACCGAAATACTCCGCCGCCGCAGCGCTGACCCGCTGTTCTTCTTTTTCATCCAGGGTCACTTCCTTTTCCTGCGCCAGAAGGGCCATGGTTTTCACCTGCGCCAGCTCTGCCAGCACCTGCTCCCGGGCTTCCTCTTCCAGGGATGTGCCCTCCGCTTTCGCCGCCCAGATTTCTTCCCCGTAAACCGATTCATACTGGTTTTGCAGGTTGGTCAGATAAACCATGAGTTCCGGCAGGGTGCACGACATCTTCTCGATCCGGAACACCTCATTTTTTTTCAGGCCCGTGGTAAGCACCACCGTAAAATCTTTCCCGCAGCCTGCTGCGCCTGCCAGAAGCGACAGGATACACAGGAAGGCCGCGGCTTTTTTCATCCATTTCTTCATCATAAATCTTTCCGGCGTCTGCTACTGCGCCGTAATATTCACCGCATGCAGGTAAGCATCCGATCCGTAGCCGCAGTCCACGGAAATCTTCTTGCCTTCCGTGAGTACCTTGCAGTTATTCAGGTTCTGGACCGCATCCAGTTTCAGCTCCATCCGTCCCTGGGGCGTATCCAGATAAAGCATGTTTTCGTCGGACTTCCCGTTTACCGTCCCGCTCACCGTCACGGTGGAGGAAGTATTCACATAAGCGGAAGAACTGCTCTTTTCCCCATACAGCCCCACCGCATGCAGATAACCGTCGGAGCCGTGATAAAACGCCACGGTCAGCTTATTCCCGTCCAGAAGCATCATGCCCTTCTTGGTATCCGCACTGTTGTCAATGACAAACTGCATCGTGCCTTCGTCTGTGGACAGATACAGCAGGCTCTCTTTGGTCCGGTCATCCACGGTCCCCGTCACTGTAGGGTACGCGGAATTCCCGGTGCCTGTTCCGGAGCCGGGCGCCGTAGACGTCCCGGTCGCCGCGTCGGAAATGCTCACGGCATGCATATAGGCGTCGGAACCCCTGGCGCAGGAAACCTGGTAGCTGCCGCCGATGACCAGTACGGAACAGCCCTGCATGCTGGTGGAATCGTCCAGCTTAATCTGCATATCGCCCTGGGGAGTCTTTAGATAAAGCATGTCCTCCGTCGTCCTGTCGTCCAGCTCTCCTTTTACAATCACAGCGGAGTCCGTGTCCACCGTCACCGTCTCTTTTTTCTTCTCGCTGCCGATCCTGGCCGCATGCAGATAGCCGTCCGTGCCTGCGGTCACTGCGACGCTGATCTCCCTGCCGGGAAGCAGCACCTTGCAGGCGCTGGCGTCCGTGGCCGCATCCAGCTTAATCTCCATCTTGCCTTCTTTGGTAGATAAAAGAAGCAGGTCGGATGTGGTCCCCGACATCACGCTCCCGTATACCGTGGCGATCACCTCCGCTGCCTGTGCCCGTATCCCGGCCGCGGGCGCAATAAGGATCCCAATGGCAAGAACCAGCGCCAGACCTGTTTTCCAGATTCCCTGTCTCTTCATAACCTCTCCTCCGTCCGGTATTTCCTCTTTGGCGGCCCTGCCTTTGCAGGGCCTGTACGAATTATGTAAATCCATCATATAATACCTGGTGCGGAAAAGCAATATGGAAAATTTCCGGTAAATCATTTCCCGTAAATCCTTCTAAACTGCAATTCCAAATCGCTTTTCCGGATCACTGTGGTCCGGTTTTGCTTTCTCGCCCTGGGACCACATGCTTTTCCGGATCGCTGTGGTCCGGTTTTGCTTTCCTGCCTTGGGACCACACCCGACGCTGAAAACAGTTTTTCACACCTCCTTTCACACAGCTCTTTGTGCAGGAGCGTCACAAAAAGACCTGATCGACCTGCGCGGAAAGGTGAATCATTTCACTGCCTGAAAGAAGAAGTTGTGCAAAAATACGGGGTTGCCTTTTACCGGAAGGAATGTATGGTAAAATAACCCTTCCACGCAAAAATCGCTGCATCCCAAACGCCAAAGGATACAGCGATTTTTCGTCTGTCAAACATGAGGCCGCAAAGTTTGGCCTGCCGCTTCTACTCTACTTCTGTCCCTTCTTCCCCCATTTCAGTCACCACCCGGTACGTCCCCCCTGCACCTTTCTTCACCCGGAAGGTCAGCGGGTGCGCCTTCCCCCACGCTGCGTCCGCATCCGCCCTCTCCTTCCATCTCCGGTACTGTTTCACAAACTCCCCGTGGATGTTTTTCTCCGCTTCCAGGCGCACCTTCACCGCCTCTTCCATGCTGTCATAGGTCCCCAGGTAGTACCTCTCCCTCTTAAAGCCGATCCCCACCCGGTAACGCCCGTTTTTTAAACAGTAAATCCCCCGGAACCCGCTGGTGTTGTCGCTCCTGCTCTTCCTCTTTTCCAGCCACTCCAGGCACGTCCCGTCCACCATATGCAGCTGGTCCACCACACGCTTCTGGTTTTCCCTCTTTAAGCACCCGCAGCTTCTGTTGTTCCCGTGTACAAGCCCGTTCTCCGTTACTTTCGCTTCCTTCCCGCAGTCGCAGATACACTGCCAGTACACCGACCCCTTCCGGTCCCTCTCCTTTGTGGGGGAAAGGGCCACCAGACGCCCGAACCTCAGCCTGCCTCCTTTCTTCCACTCCCTGTCTTTTGAAAGAGCGGAGGTTCCTGAACGGGGATTTCGGACGTTCCCGCCCTACTTACCTCATAATGTTTGTTATGCGGTAACTTCTGCCTTCCTGCGCCTCTGGGACGGGACAGCCCGGGCAGGAAAACCCGTTTCGCGTTCTCGGTCTTCGAAACGTGCTTGCGGGCAAACAAAAAAGGACCACGACGTTTGGACCGACAGGGATTTTCCCCCTTTCGGTCTTCTCGTCGTGCTCCCGTTTCCTTCCGCCGCTTCCCCTTTCTATTCCCAAACCGCCCGTTTCCGGATTTTTGGAAAATTTTTACACGGCAGGCAATTGACTTTACCCGGCTGTTTTGCTATAATTTGCCTTAGTTGGGAGATTATGGATATTCCCGTTACCGCATAACAAATATTATGCGGTTTTTTTGCGTCCTTCTTTCACCAGCCCCAGCCCGTCGATCTGCTTTACCTGCTCCTCCCCGCTTACCCGCGTATAGATCCGCGTTGTGTTCACGCTGGAATGCCCCAAAAGGTCCGCCAGGTGCGTCAGGTCTTTCTCCCTGTCGTAATAGGTACATGCAAACAGGTGCCGCAGATTGTGCGGGAATACCTTCCCCCTCTCCACCTTCGCCTTCCCGCTTACCGCTTTCATCTCGTGCAGGATGTTGCTTCGATCCAGCGGCTTCCCGCTCCCCGTCACAAAGATGCTCCCTTCCCGGATCCCACGCCGCGCCGCATAGGCTTTCAGCTGGGCGCACAGCTTTGTGGGCAGCAGCACCCACCGGCTCTTTCCTTTTAAATGCACCCTGGCACGCTTTCTTTTCACCGCTTCCACCGTGATAAAGGGCAGCTCGCTCACCCGGATCCCCGTGGAACACAGCGCCTGCATCACATAATACAGCCGTTTCCCCTTCTTTTCCCCCGCCGCTTCCAGCAAACGGTAGTATTCCTTTAAGGACAGCTCCTTTTCCCGGCAGCGGAAAGCCTCCCTTTGCACCCGCACGGATTTCACCGTGCATTCGTACCAGCCCCTGCTTTTTAAGAAAGAGTTGGCCGCCGCCAGCATGGAATTGACGCTGGACACCACCCCGCTGTTTCCCAGGAAGCGAAGCAGGGCCTTTACGTCCCGGCGGTATTTTTCCACGGTGGCGCGGCTTCGTTCCTCCGCCGTCAGTTCCCGGCAGAATTCCTCCACAAACTCCGGCAGGATCACATGTTCCGAAAAGATGCCCCGTTTTCCTTCCCGCAAAGGTTGCGTCCGGTCCGTACCGTTCTCCCATTCCTGTCCCCGCTGCAGCGCCTGCTCCATTTTTTCCGCCATTTTCCTTCTCCTCGCTTTCCTGTTTCTCTTTGTTGGGACGCTCCCTGTCGGCCCGTTTATCCGCTCCTAAATTCGTCCCCTTTTTTCTGATTTTATAGGAAAAATGACAAGATATCTATATAGAAACAAACGTTTTGACTGTATCTTCCTAAAATCTTTTTTCATTGACAGGGTTTCAAAAGCCGCCCTATAATGGGAAAAAACAAAACCGGAGGAATCCCGAACATGAAATTTTCCAAGGAAGAACTGACCGAACGAATGCACTCGGGGAAACTGTATTTCTGCGACGATCCGGCGCTGGCCGCCGAACAGCTGATCTGGCTGGATAAAGTATATGATTACAACGCGCTTAAGCCCAGCCAGCAAGAGGAAAAGAAAAGACTGTTAAAAGAAATGTTTGCCGAAATCGGCGAAGGCTGCTATCTGGAGACGCCCTTTTACGCCAACTGGGGCGGGAGGCACGTCCATCTGGGGGACGGCGTTTACGCCAATTTCAACCTGACTTTGGTGGACGACTGCGAAATCTTCATCGGCGACCATGTGATGATCGGCCCCAACGTGGTCCTTGCCACCGGCACCCATCCGGTGAACCCCCGGCTGCGGTATCAGCAGGCCCAGTATAACCTGCCCATCCATATAGAAGAAAATGTCTGGATCGGGGCCGGTTCCGTCGTACTGCCCGGCGTTACCATCGGGAAAAACTCCGTCATCGGGGCCGGTTCCGTGGTGACAAAAGACATTCCCGCCAACGTGGTGGCCGCCGGCAGCCCCTGCCGTATCCTGCGTCAGATCGGGGAACGGGACCAACAATATTACGCAAAGGATCTTAAAATCGATTTATAAGGAAAAAAGGCGCCCGCATCCTGTCTTGAGTAGTGATAAGGAAGTAAATAGGTAATTGCAGGGCGGCATAGCGTGTGGCTATGCCGTTCTGCCTTTTCTTTGCCGTTCAATCACTTGACTGTCGTTAGGAAG
>CALWGP010000089.1 GCA_944380095.1 uncultured Lachnospiraceae bacterium
ACCATGACGGCGGCGGAATGCGAGCGTTCCGAGCTGGCGATGGATGCGATCCTTCGGCTGTGAGGAGGAAGAGATTCATTGGGAAAAGAGAAATGCCGGGAAATATCTTTTGAGGAGATCCGGAAAAACGAAGAGATCAACGCCCTGATCGAAAAGGGAAATGAAGTCCTGTTCGCTTTGGGATACACGGAGCATTCCAAAAAACATGCGGCGAAGGTGGCGGAGCGCGCAGGGGAAATCGTAAAAAAGACAGGGCATTCGGCCAGGGAGGCGGAACTGGCCCGGATCGCGGGCTACATGCATGACATCGGAAACAGCGTCAACCGTCATGATCACGCTCAGAGCGGAGCCTTGTTGGCCTGGCAGATTCTCCGGGAGCTGAATATGCCGCTCCCGGAGATTTTGACGGTGATGACCGCCATCGGAAATCATGACGAGGAGACGGGAACGGCGGTGGACGTGGTGTCCGCGGCCCTGATTCTGGCGGATAAGACCGATGTCCGGCGCAACCGGGTGCAAAATCCGGTGCCCGCGAATTTCGATATACACGATCGGGTTAATTATGCGGCGCTCTCCTCCAGCCTGGAAATCAAAGAGGAGAAAAAGGTCATCCAGATGAAGCTGGAACTGGATGACAGCATCTGTACCTTGATGGACTATTTTGAAATCTTTTTGGAGCGCATGCTCCTGTGCAGACGGGCCTGTGAAGTGCTGGGATATCAATTCAAGCTGGTGGCCAACGGCAGCAAGCTGTGCTGAAGCGTTTTTCTTTTTGATCCTCCGCCGGAAAGCGGTGTATAATGGTAACGTCTGATGGAACGAAAAAGAAAAGGAATGGAGGAAAAGATGGAACCGCTGAAAATAGCCCTGCTGCAGATCGCGCCCTGCGATTCGTTAAGCGAAAACCTGAAAAAGGGGATGGGAGCCTGTCGGAAAGCCCGGGAAATGGGCGCGGATATCGCCCTGTTTCCGGAAATGTTCAGCAACGGATACCGGATATACGGCCGGCCTGTGGAGGAGTGGCAGGCGGAGGCCATCCCGGCGGACGGGGAATTCGTGGGCGCCTTCGGAAAGCTGGCGAAAGAACTGAATATGGCCATCGGCATCACGCTGTTGGAAAGATATGACGGGGATCCGCGCAACGCGCTGGTGCTGTTCGATCGCTTTGGGGAACGAAGACTCTCCTATTCGAAAGTGCATACCTGCGATTTCGACGTGGAGCGTAATCTGACTCCGGGAGAGGATTTTTATGTAACCGAGCTGGATACGGCCTGCGGTCCGGTGAAGGTGGGTGCGATGATCTGCTATGACAGGGAATTTCCCGAAAGCGCGAGGATTCTGATGCTCAAGGGTGCGGAGCTGATCCTCACGCCCAACGCCTGTCCCATGGAGATCAACCGGCTGTCCCAGCTGCGGGCCAGGGCGTTCGAAAACATGCTCGCCGTCGTCACCTGCAACTATCCGGGCACCGTACCGGACTGCAACGGCGGCTCCAGCGCATTCGACGGGGTGGCCTATCTTCCGGATCTGGAAGGATCGCGGGACACCTGCATTCTTCAGGCGGGCGAAGAGGAGGGGATTTATATCGCCCGGTTGGATCTGGAGCAGCTTCGGGCTTATCGCGCCTGCGAGGCTCACGGGAACGCCTGGCGGCATCCGAAAAAATACGGGCTGCTGGTGGAGGCGAAAATCGAAGCGCCGTTTATCCGGGAGGGATACCGGGAATGAGCGAAAAACGGCCGTAAAGGGAGGGCATAGCGTTTGGCGGAAAACCGCCGATGCCATGCCCTCTCTTTTACGCTTTCTGTCAGCGTTCCTGCAGCTTATTCGGTTCCGGATAAGTCACGCCGAAGGTCTCCACAGTCATGGATTTGATCTTTTGTTCTTCCAGCGGACGGTCGGACCAGTCGGTCCTGGTTTCCGCGATCCGGTTCACTACGTCCATTCCTTCCGTTACTTTGCCGAAAGCCGCATATTCCCCGTCCAGATGGGGGGAATCCTTGTGCATGATGAAAAACTGGCTGCCTGCGGAGTCGGGAACCATGGTGCGCGCCATGGAAAGGACGCCGGCGGTGTGCTTTAAGGGATTGGGGAAGCCGTTGGAGGAAAATTCCCCGCGGATGCAGTAGCCGGGGCCGCCGCAGCCCGTGCCTTCCGGGTCGCCGCCCTGGATCATGAACCCGTTGATGACGCGGTGGAAAATGATCCCGTCATAAAACCCTTTCCGAATAAGGCTGATGAAGTTATTTACGGATTCGGGGGCGATTTCGGGATAAAGTTCCGCACGGATCACGCCGCCGTCTTCCATGGTAATGGTGACAATGGGATTTGCTGCCATAAATCGATACTTCCTTTCTTTTTTGAAATGGATTACTATATGGGTATCAGTTTCCCCATAAGGACTGTTCTTTATTGTAATGGAAAATATCGCCGCCGTAAAGGGGCAGAAGAGAGGAAAGAACTTGAAAGAAAAGATTTTTCCCAAGACGCCGCAGGCAGGGCCAGGGGATGTCTTCGGGCCGGTGTGGCTGACCGATGAACCAAAGGAAGCAAGAAGCCTTTTGGCGTCGGGGGAGTGCGTGGCTTTCGTACTCACGCAGGAAAACCGTGGACAGGATCTGTCCGGGATTTCCTGGTGCTTTGCGCCGGAAGAAGGCGTCCTTTGGGAACAGGATCCCGTCCGTGCGATCGGACAGGAGGAGCTGTACCGGGTATGGCAGCGCCGGAAAGGCCTGCCCTGGCATATCGCGGATACGAAGCGTCTGTCCCTTCGTGAGACCGTGGAAGAGGACGGGGCGATTTTGTATGAGATCCAGAAAGACGCGCAGGAAGCGGGATTTGTGGAGCCACTGGAAGCGGATCCGGCTGTCAGGCGGGAGAAGATACGGGCTTACCGTTCCTTTGTATACGGATTTTACGGATTTGGAATCTGGACCGTTTTCCTGCGGGAAAGCGGCCGGGTAATCGGCCGGGCGGGCCTGGAGATACAGGAGGGGAGCGAGGATCCTTTCCTGGGATTTGTCATCCATCCTAGGGAACGCAGGAAAGGATATGCCGGGGAGGCCTGCCGGGCCGTGCTGGAATACGGATTTGCCCAGCTGGATCTGCCCGTTGTCCGGGCCCGGGTTCACAGGGACAACAGGGCGTCTTTGCGCCTGTGCCGGAAACTGGGGTTTCGGGCGGAAAAAGAAGCGCCGACCCCAGACAGTGTGTGGGTTGATTTTTTGCTGCGCAGGGAGGATTTTCCCTGCAGCGGGATCGTTTGACGAAAGAGGAAAGTGTTTCAGAAAAGAGGAAGCCGTATGTACATCGGAGATTTACACATCCATTCCAGATATTCCCGGGCGACCAGCAGGGAAGCCACCCCGGAACATCTGGAACTTTGGGCGAGAAAAAAGGGGATCGACCTGGTCGGGACGGGGGATTTCACCCATCCGGCCTGGAGGCAGGAACTGGAGGAAAAGCTGGAGCCGGACGGGACCGGGCTGTATGTGCTAAGGGAAGAATACCGCATCCGGAACGAAGGGGTTACAGACCGCAGAAAGCCCCGGTTTGCGGTTACCGGGGAGATCAGTTCCATTTATAAGAAGGACGGCCGGGTGCGCAAGGTGCACAGCGTCCTCATCCTGCCGGACCTGGAAACGGCGGACCGGCTTGCCAGGAGGCTGGAACTGATCGGCAATATCCATTCCGACGGGCGGCCGATTTTGGGGCTGGACTGCAGGGATTTGCTGGAAATCCTGCTGGAAACCTCCCCGGAAGGG
Source organism: uncultured Lachnospiraceae bacterium (assembly GCA_944380095.1). GTDB lineage: Bacteria > Bacillota > Clostridia > Lachnospirales > Lachnospiraceae > Gallintestinimicrobium. The sequence continues at coordinate 3,765 of CALWGP010000089.1, forward strand.
ATCTATGTGCCCGCCCATATCTGGACGCCGCATTTCTCCCTGTTCGGGGCCTTTTCGGGATTTGACCGGATCGAGGACTGTTTTGAAGACCTGACGCCCTATATCCACGCGCTGGAAACGGGACTTTCTTCGGACCCGCCCATGAACTGGAGGGTGTCCGCCCTGGACCGCTACCGGCTGATTTCCAGCTCGGACGCCCATTCCCCCTCCAAACTGGGACGGGAGGCCACCCTTTTTTCCGGGGAGCTGTCCTGGAGGGGGCTGCATGACGCCATTCAGGAAGGAAAGGGGCTGGCGGGTACCATTGAGTTTTTCCCGGAAGAGGGGAAATATCATTTTGACGGGCACAGGAAATGCGGCGTTTGCATCAGCCCGCAGGAAAGCCGGGCCTATGGAAATGTCTGCCCGGTCTGCGGCAAAAAAATTACCGTGGGCGTGCAGCATAGGGTGGAGGAACTGGCGGACCGGCCGGAAGGATATGAAAAGCCCGGCGGCCTGCCCTTTGAAAGCCTGGTTCCCCTGCCGGAAGTAATCGCCGCTTCCACGGGCCGCACGGTTTCTTCCAAAAAAGTGCAGGAACAGTACGAAACCCTTCTGGCCTTTCTGGGATCGGAATTTGAGATCCTGCGAGAGACGCCGGCGGAAGAGATCGCAAAAAAGGCCGGGCCGCTGGTGGCGGAAGGAATCCGGCGTCTGCGGGAAGGAAAGGTGGAGCGCACGCCCGGCTTTGACGGGGAATACGGCGTCATCCGCCTGCTTTCGCAGGAGGAGCGAAGCGTGCTGCAGGGGCAGATGAGCCTGTTCTCCCCGGAAGAGATGCGCCGGATGGAAGAAGGGGAAAAAGCGGAAACACCGGGGCGGGACGAAGGGATTTTAAAAGAGAAAAAAGGGCTTGCGTCCAATGATGAAGCCCCTTGGAAAGAAGAACCGTCCTACAACGGAAAGCAGCAGGAAGCGGTCTTTTGTCAGGCCCGGGCAGTGGCGGTGATGGCCGGGCCCGGCACGGGGAAAACAAAAACCCTGTTATCCCGCCTGCGGCGGCTGCTGGTCCAAAGGGGAGTGGAACCGTCTAGGATTACCGCCGTGACTTTCACCCGCCAGGCGGCGGGGGAAATGCGGCAGCGTCTGGAAAAGCTGCCGGGCGGGAAAGAGGCCGTGGAGCGGGTACAGATCGGGACGTTTCATGCCATCTGCACCCGCCTGCTGACGGAGGCAGGACGGCCTCCCGTACTGGCGGACGAAGGATATGTCCACAGCCTGGCCCGGAGGGCGAAAGAAACGTTCGGGTTTTCCATGAGCACCGGGAAATTTTTACAGGAAGTTTCCCTGCGAAAATGCGGCCTTTTCGGACAGGGGCCTGTACAGGCGCAGGCAGGGGACAGCCTGGAGGAGGCGGTCGCCTGGTATGGAAAACAGATGGAAGAGGACGGCGTGATGGACTACGACGACCTTCTGCTGGAAGGGCTGAAGCTGTTTTCAAAAGAAAGCGCCGGGACATCCGGGGAAGGATGCCCGGGTACAGCTGTGGGGGAGCGGTTTGAGTACCTGCTGGTGGATGAATTCCAGGATATCAACCCGGTGCAGTACAGGCTGATCCTGGCCTGGAACCAAAAAGGAAAGGAGCTGTTTGTCATCGGGGATCCGGATCAGTCCATTTACGGCTTTCGGGGAAGCGACGCCAACTGCTTTGCAAGGCTGCGGGAAGATTTCCCGGGGCTGGTACAGATCCGCCTGCAGGAAAACTACCGTTCCACCGGGCAGATTCTGCAGGGAGCCCTTTCCGTGATTTCCCATAATCCCGGCGGCGTGCGCATGCTGCACGCCGCGGCGGGGGACGGGCAGCCGGTCCGGATCGTAACCGCTTCGGACGAACGCAGCGAAGCCATCTTTGTGGCGAAAGAAATCGGCCGCATGGTGGGCGGGATGGATATGCTGGACAGCGCAAAAAACGCCGGGCGGGAAGGCCGGGTGCGCGGGTTTTCGGATATCGCGGTGCTGTATCGGACCCACCGTCAGGCAGAGCTTCTGGAAACCTGCCTTCGGCGGGAAGGAATTCCCTATGTGGTGGCGGGACGGGAGGATTTCCTGACGCAGGACAGCGTCAGGGAAGCGCTGTACTTTTTTGAAGCCCTGCTGCACCCGGGAAACGCCCTGGCCCTGGAACAGGCCCTTTTCCTTGCAGGAGGGGGAGAGAGGGGGGATCATACCTTTTCCCTGCTTGCGAAAAAATACCGGAAAAAAGTCCGTACCCAAAAGCCCTGCAAGCTGGTGGAGGAGTGGGCCAAGGACCGCTATCCGGATGGGGACGAAGGGCTTTACAGGCTGGCGGATATGGCGGTGCTGTTTTCGGACATGGAAGCTTTTCTGGAAAACCTGGCGTTTGGGACCGAAGGGGAAATCCGCCGCTGCGGCAGCAGGAAATTCCTTTCGCAGGCCGTTACTTTGATGACGTTCCACGGTTCCAAAGGGCTGGAATTCCCGGCCGTGTTCCTGTACGGAATCCGGCGGGGACTGACGCCTCTGGAAGCGGCCGGAAGGACAAACGACGGCGAAGAGGAACGGCGGCTGTTTTATGTGGCCATGACCCGGGCAAAAGAGGAGCTGATCCTTACCACTTCGGCCGAGCCTTCTTCCTTTCTTGCGGAAATCCCGGAAAGCTGTGCGGTGTGGGAAACCGTGGGAAAAGAACGGCAGGAAGGGGAGGCCGTACAGCTGAGCTTGTTTGACTTCCTGGGATAACCTCCTGATGACCCGCAGGATAGGATTAAATTTCCGGTTAAATTTCCATGCGGATTTTGCGAAAAGGGGCTTGCAATTCTGCTATATCTGTTGTATAACAGATGGCGTAAAGAGAAACAGACCTGCTTGTGAATGCAAATACGGGCCGCTAAGCATCAGTTGAAGGAGGAAAAGATAAAATGACTACTTTGAAAGCTGAAAAAAGAAGCATGGATGTGAAGGCGAAAAGGCTTAGACGGGAAGGCTATGTGACCGGCAACGTGATCGGAAAAGAGATTGTAGGCTCCGTACCGGTGAAGATTTTGAAGACCGAGGCAGAACGGCTGCTTAAGACCTGCACAAAGGGCAGGAGGATCAATCTGGAAGTGGACGGGACGCCCATGGACGTACTGATCAAGGACATTTCCTTAAACCCGATGAAGGGCGAGATTATGGAGATGGATTTCCAGGCCCTGGTCAACGGCGAAAAGGTTCACTCCGTGGCGGAGGTTTATCTGCTTAACCATGAGAAAGTGACCACCGGCATTTTGCAGCAGCACCTGCAGGAGATTGCTTATAAGGCGGTTCCCGCCGCACTGGTGGAAAAGGTGGAGATCGATGTGGGCGGCATGAGGCTGGGGGATTCCATCCTCGTCAAGGACCTGCCCATCGCTTCCAATCCGGACATCGACCTGACGACCGATCCGCAGACCGTGGTGGTATCCGTTTCCGCTGCGCATAATGCGCCCATAGAGGAGGCCGACGCAGCGGACGGGGAGGATGCAGCCCAGCAGTAAAAAGGCCGGGAGACGGCATGTTTTCCGATTTTATTATCGTAAGTTAATTCCTGTACGGAAAGAAGGACCCGGGTTTATTTTTGATCCCGGGTCCTTCTTGGGTTTAGGGGATTATGCGTCTTCGCGTTCAGCCGGGCATCATCGTCCCAGCTTCCACCGGGCGCTCTCCCGCTGGAGCTCCACCATGCGGCGGTAGAGGCCGCCCCGCTCCATCAGCTGCGCCGGGCGCCCTGCTGGGCCACCCGGCCATTCTCCAGTACCACGATGCGGTCGGCGCCGGCCAGCATGATGCCGGAGGAGGCAAACATGATCCGCGCCAGCCTTGGTCATGCGATCCTGGGCCGCCTGGTACTCCGCCATAATCTGGGCGTTCTTTCCGCCCATCATGGCGAACATGGTGAGAATGGAGATTACTGCCGCCAGCAGGCAGGCGCAGCCCATCCGCCAGTCAAAGACGAACATCATTACCAACATGGCAATGAACAAGGTGACGGTGCCTATGATGTCGGCCAGATTGTGGGCCAGCAGGGTCTCGGTATCAGCGGCTGCCGCATCCAGCCGTCCGCGGATGAGGCCGGAGGCATTGGCGTCGAAGTAGCCCAAGGGGGCGTCCATCATATGGGCCACCCCCCGCTTGCGGATGTTGGCCGCCGTGCGGAAGGCCGCCAGGTGGGTGCACATCAGTCCCCCGAAGTACAGCACGATGCCGCCGAATGCGGCCCCGAAGGCCAGCCACCCGTACCTGGCAACGTTCTGCGCCTGCATCCAGTCGGGTGCCGCGGCAATCAGATCCCGGGCGGCCGGCCAGATACAGAGGTAGGGGCCATGCTCAGCAGCATGGAGACCGCCGACAGTCCCAGAAAGGTCAGCCCCTTGTGGTTCCCTGCGTAATCCAGCAGAGCCGCGATATCGCTCTTTTTCTTTTGCTTCATAGAAAAACCTCCTTATAAAAGTTAGTTATAACTAACCTATAATTAAAAAAGAAAAGCCTCGCAGAATTTGCGCCTTGAAAAACACAGCATATTTTTTCATACCCCGGTTCCCCGATCCGTTAATTATTTGGGCAGATTCATGCGGGAGCCGTTGTGCTTCCCGCATCCTTCTGTGCCTCTGTTTCCTGCCCGGGCGCCGGCAAAGCGCTCATACTGCGGAGGCTCACGCCCAGGGTGGACAGGTTGTGGAGCATGGCGGAGGTGGCCGGGGGTAGCAGCCCCAATACCCCCAGGCCGATCAGTGCGCCGTTGAAGCCGATGACGAAGCGGTAATTGTTCCGGATGCGCCCCATGAGGGCCATGGCCAGCTTCCGCAGGCGCACCAGTTCCCACAGGCTGTCGGCGGCGATGGTGATGTCGGCGATCTCCCGGGCAATGGCCGCCCCGCCGCTGATGGCGATGCCCGCGTCCGCCTGGGAGAGGGCCGGGGAGTCGTTGATGCCGTCCCCCACCATGAGGACGGTG
>CALWGP010000090.1 GCA_944380095.1 uncultured Lachnospiraceae bacterium
TTATGGGGAAATAGCAAAGCCAAGAAAAGCCGTCAAGGGTCAAGATGAACGCTTCGCGCCCTTGACGGCTTTTCCCGCCTTTGCTCACAGGCAGACAAGAGGGCGCAAACGGAAAGACCGCTTGCGCCCTCTATCTATCATGGGTGTCGTGTGGTCATTTAGGGGTTAAAAAAGCCTTGATTTATGCGGCTTTGCGGGCGCGAAAATGGAGAGATAAGGGTTTTATATTCAATCCCTCAAAAACAGCGTTCTATCGCGTAACAAAGCGGATATACCGCATTTCACGATATACCCGCTTTCAGTTACTACAACCTGTCTGTCAGCCGTTGAATTGTTCCTTATCCCTCTTTATCCTGGTCCGGCCGTTTTGGTCGTGTCCGGATGCGGACGCCTCTTTTTTTCCTTATTGGTTCATTTTCGCCAGTTTGGCCGCCTGGTCCGCCGCGGTCAGATGGTCGATCAGCTCCTGGATATCCCCGTCCATGATGGCGTCGATCTTATACAGCGTCAGCTTGATCCGATGATCCGTCACCCGTCCCTGCGGGAAATTGTAGGTCCGTATCTTTTCGGACCGGTCCCCGGTGCCCACCTGGCTCCTTCTTAGTTCCGCTTCCTCGTCATGGCGCTTTTGCTCTTCCAAGTCATACAGCTTGGCGCGCAGTACTTTCAGCGCCTTTTCCTTATTTTTGAGCTGGCTCTTTTCGTCCTGGCAGGAAATAACGATTCCCGTGGGCAGATGGGTCAGGCGCACCGCGGAGTCCGTGGTATTGACGCACTGGCCGCCGTTTCCGGAAGCCCGGAACACATCAAACTTACATTCGTTCATATCGATCTGTACGTCAAAGTCCTCCACTTCCGGCATGATGGCAACCGTAATGGTGGATGTGTGGATCCGCCCGCCGCTCTCGGTTTCCGGCACACGCTGTACCCGGTGCACGCCGCTTTCATATTTCAGCCTGGACCAGGCCCCCTGTCCGGAAATCATAAAGCTGACGAACTTCATGCCGCCGATGCCGATTTCCTCCAAGTCCATGGTTTCCACCTTCCAGCGCTGCCGCTCCGCATAGCGGACATACATCCGGTAAATCTCCGCCGCGAAAAGGGCCGCTTCGTCGCCGCCCGCCCCGGCCCGGATTTCCACGATAACGTTCTTTTCGTCGTTGGGGTCCTTGGGCAGAAGGAGGATTTTCAGTTCCTGCTCCAGCTGCTCTGACCTTGCCCTGGCTTCCGCCAGCTCCTCTTTGAGCATGGCGCGCATTTCCTCGTCGTGTTCCTCTTCCAGCATGGACAGACTGTCCTGCGCATCCTGCCCGCATTTCTTATATTCCCGGTAAGCCTCCACAACAGGGGTCAAATCGCTTTGCTCCTTCATCAGCTTCCGGAACCGCTCCTGATTCTCCGTCACACTGGGCTCGTTGAGCTCCCCCATGATCTCCTCGAAGCGGATCAGCAAATCTTCCAGTTTATCAAACATATGGTCCCTCCGTCCGGGTCCTCATCCGCGTTTACAGGGAACAAAGCGTCCCGTACACAACCCGGTCCTTTCCGGCATAGTCGCAGACTGCGGTCACTTCCGCAAATCCCGCCTCCCGCATCAGCCCGGTCACCGCCTCCTTCTGGTCGTAACCGATTTCCAGATAAAGGCGTCCGCCGCCGCACAGGTAATCCCTGCTCTTTTGGATGATTTCCCGATAAAAAAACAGTCCGTCCCCGCCGCCGTCCAGCGCCATCCTCGGTTCGTGCAGCCGCACTTCCTCCTCCAGGGTATCGATGACGTCCGTCCGGATATAAGGCGGATTGGAAACAATCATTTCAAACTTTCCCTCTACTTTTTCAAAGAGGTCGCCCTCCACAAAAACGGCGTTCTCTTCGCCCAGCGCACGGGCATTTTCCCTGGCCAGTTCCAGCGCACGGGCGGAAAGGTCGGTCCCCACTCCTGCGCAGTCGTTGGAATAGTGCAGCAGGCTCAACAAAATGCAGCCGGTGCCGGTGCACAGATCCAGAATCCGGAAGCCGTCATGGAGTTCCCGAAGCACCTCTTCCACCAGGATTTCCGTATCCTGACGGGGAATGAGCGCCTCCGGCCCCACCCGAAAGTCCAGGCCCATAAACTCCTGCGTACCGGTAATGTGCTGGAGGGGGGTGCGCGCTGCCCTTTGCTTCACAAGTTCCCGGTAACGCTCTTCCTGCGCCCGCTCCACCGGACGGTCCCCGTGGGCCAGCAGGTCATGGCGCTTCGTGCCGCACACAAACTCCAGAAGCAGCCGTGCATCCAGCGCCGCTTCCGAAACGCCCGCCGCTTCCAGCTCCTGTTTCCCCGTTTCAAAAAGCCGGCCGTAAGTCATTCCTTTTCTTCCTCCCAGGCGTCCACATCGTAGCCGAAGGTTTCCTTCAGATAAGCTTTCCAGTCAAAAACCGCCTCCACGGAAGCGATGGCCACTTCGATCATGGAATCGTCCGGTTCCCGGGTGGTGAGCCGCTGCAGCCACATCCCCGGCGCGGAAATCAGGCGCACCAGCAGGTTGTCGGTCCGGCCGGCCAGCCGGATGATCTCATAGGAAAGCCCCGCGATCACCGGCACCAAAGCCAGCCGAAGTAGCAGGCGCAGCACGGGATTTCCCACCCGGATAAACATGAACAAAACCACGCTGACCACCATGACAAACAAAAGGAAGCTGGTGCCGCAACGCTTGTGCAGCCGGGAACTTTTGCGCACGTTTTTCACGGTCAGTTCCCTGCCCCGTTCAATGCAGTTGATGCATTTGTGCTCCGCCCCGTGATACATATATACCCTGCGGATATCCTTCATGGCGGAAATGGCCGCCACATAGCCCACAAAAATCAGGATACGCAAAATCCCTTCAAAAATCGCCAGAAGGGACGCATTTCTCACGTAAGAGGACAGCAGCAGGCTCAAAAAATAGGGCAGCACAATAAAAATCGCCACCGCAATCACGATGGAAAAGACCACGGTGGCCCCCATCACAAGCTTCTCCCCGCTGTCTCCCACCGCCTTCTCAATTTTTTTGTCCGTTTCAGACTCCTCTTTCCCGCCTTCTTCCTCTTCGAAAAATCCGGCGGACCAGGTGAGGGTTTTCATCCCCAGCACCAGGGAATCCACAAAATTGAACACGCCGCGTAAAAAAGGGATCTCTGCGACCTTCTTCGCCCCGCGGATTCCTTCATAATCCTCGGCCATCACTTCGATCTGCCCGTCCGTTTTGCGCACGGCTACCGCGTACCTGTCTTTATTTTTCATCATAACGCCTTCCAGCACGGCCTGGCCGCCGATCCCGGAATAGCATTTTGTTTTTTTCTTCTTCATGGCTCCTTCTCTCTGCATCCATAAAAAATAGGCGGACCGCCCTTCACCCAAAAAGAGCTGCCCCACGAACGCAGGCCCTGGAATCAGACTCCGGTGGCAAAAACTGCAGTTCGTGTGGCAGCTCCTCTCTCGCTTCCTTATTTGCTTTCCACGCCGTACTTCTTGTTGAACTTATCGATACGTCCGCGAGCCTGGGCAGCCTTCTGCTGGCCGGTGTAGAATGAATGGCACTTGGAGCATACTTCCACGTGCAGTTCCGGTTTGGTGGAACCGGTCACAAAGGTATTGCCGCAGTTGCAGGTCACAGTTGCCTGATAGTAGTTAGGATGGATTCCTTCTTTCATGTCCTTTCACCTCTTCTATATCCCGTTTTCTTGTTTCATTTCGTTCTCATCCGCATGGCCTTTCGGCCCGCCGTCCATATCCGCATATAAACAGCTTTTTTATTGTAGCATAGTGTTTTTCCGGATGCAAGTAGTTTTTGTAAAGTTCACCCGCAAAGTTTGCCGGACCGTTTCACGGGAGAAAGAACCGTTCCTTTTCTTCCTGTGTCAGCTCCCTAACGCCGTTTTCTGACGTCAGATAGTGCTTTGCCGCTTCCATCAGGACAGAAAGTTCTGTGTCATGGGAAAGCACCGGTTCTTCCGTCTCCTGCTTCCCATCCCCCTTTCCCGGGAAAAATTCCCAGATTTCCAGTGCGCCGTAGGTTTCCATAAAAAGGCGTCCGTCCCTGGAACACAGGCAGCTTCCGGGAAGGATTCCCAGCATTTTCCCCTCTTTTGCGTCTAACAGCACCGTAAAAAAGCTTTCCTCGTGCCCGTGCCATTCCATGCCTTCTTCTGCCATCACGCCCAGCTCCAGCAGGGAAAGGGACTCCGTCAGGTACGCATTGGATACGGCATACCCTTCTTTTGCCAGCGCTTCCCGCGCCTGCTGTGTCAGCGTATATTCTTCCGGAAACTCCTCCTGGGTGACGGCAAGCCTGTCCGTTTCCCCCTGCAGCAGGCCGCCGTTTAAATAGGACGTGGAATACCCCCTGCTGCAAAGTCGCTCCACCTGCCCGGGCAAGGTGTTTTCCTCCACGGGATTGCCCGCCGCGTCCACTGTTTCCAGAAGGGCAAATTCCCGGGGTTGTCCGTCATGGCCCGCCGTCTCCATTACAATCCGGCACTCTCCCGTTTCCTCATCGAAAACGCCGTAAACCTGACGGGTCCCTTCCTCCTGCAAGAAAGGATAGACCCCCGTATAATAAAGTGTTTCCCCGTCTGTCCGGTACAGTTTTACCACGGCGTTCCAGCCGCCCGGTCCGTCGCTTTCATAACAGGTACAGGCTGCCCGGGAAGCATCCCCGTCAAAATAGACCGTCAATTCCGGAAGGGAAAAAATTCGTTTCCCCGTCTTTGTGTCATAAAGGGAAGTACTCTCCAGATCCTGCACCGCTGCCTTCGTCCCGTCCGCGTAAAGCCCCGTCAGCTGCCACAGTTCCACGGAAAGAGGGACTTTGGCCTGCAGTACCGCCGGGGAGGAACGTTTTGCTTCCTGCAGGGCAGTCACAGCATCCGAAAGTGCCCTGCGCGCTTCTTCTTCCAGGGGCCGGTCCGGGCTTTCCTCCCCCGGCAGGGCGGCCATGGCCAGGAGCATCGCCAGCCTGTAATCCCCTTCCTCCAGCTGTTCCCCGGATGCCTGCGCCAGCCGCAGGGATTCGTTCCGGTACATTTCCTGCTGCCGGTGCCGGATCTGTCCCAGTAAAAAGAGACTGTATCCGGCAAAAACCAGACCTCCCGCCAGGACCGCCGACAAAACGACGGCAAGTTTCTTTCTCCTGCTTCGTTCCGCCCTCCGGTACAGGTCGTCGAAACCACATCCCAGCAGCGGGGCCGCAATCCGCAAAGCTTCCCGGCGCAGAAGCCTGCGCCGCCCGAATCCGGAAGCGGCCCGGATATCCGCCCCCAGGGGCTCCACTTCCACCAGGACTTCCTGCTGCGTCCCATCCTCTTTGGTCACCGGCCTTTTTTCCCACCGGATCGTTTCCGGGAAAACCTCATCCGGTTCCCCTTCCAGCAAAAGAGGCAAAATCCCTCCCGGTCCGCGGACGGACCGGTAAAGCTGCAGGGCCTCTTCATACCATCCGGAAGGGTCACCGGCAGGGGAACACAGCAGGATCAGAAAGAGGCTGTCTTTCATGGCGGAAACAATTTCCCCCATTTCCGCCGGTGCCGGCCTTTGGGCCGGAAGAATGCAGATATGCAGCCGATGCCGGTTCAGCAGCCTTTCCAGCCGGTACGCAATGTTTTTTTCTTCCTTACCTTCCCGATGCAAAAGGCAGGCGTCGTATCTTTTGTTCTTTGCCCCCATTTTCGAATCCTCTCTTCCTAACGGCCCGGCTTACCGGATAAAATGCTCTTTCTTTTCCTCCTGTGTCAGCGTCCTTTGCTCCCCTCCTTCTGTTAAAAGGGTCTTGGCGGCATCGATCAGCTCTTTTCCTTCCAGGACCGGGAAGCATTCCAGCTGTGTCCCCCTGCGTTCCATGCCAAGCACCCGGTCCCCCACCAGGCAGCAGTTCTGCCGGTTCACAGAAAGGGCCGCTTTTCCCGTTTCCACCGAATACAGCTCGCACCAGGGATACCAGGAGCCCGGACCGCACAAAAGCACATAGCCTTCGTCCAGACTAAATCCGTCCGGACGAAGCATCATATCCACGCCCCTGGGCCGGATTTCCCGCACCGTTTCAAAGCGTCCGCCCGTCCTGCGAAAGGCAATGGACAAAGAGGCCGCGCTGTTTACGGTGTTCATGGACTGATAGGCCAGCGCCCCGGTTTCCTCGTCATAGGCCCAGGTCCGGGCAATCCCTTTCCCAAAAACCGCTTCCCCGGACTTTACGTCGTAAACCTCCGTCAGGCAGTAAGGCGTATGGGTCTGCAGGGTGCAAAACAGCAGTCCGTCCCCGGTAAGATAGCGGGGACGGTTCGCCCCCTGGTTTCCTCCGGGAAATACCGCCGGTTCCCCGGTACCGGCAGCCGTCAGGTCAAACAGGGCGGATTGGGTCCCCCCGCTGACCAGGAGCCTCTCTGCATCAAATTCCATATGCAGGATTTCCCCGTCGATCCATTGCCCCGGCTCCAGCTGTCCTATCGTACTTCCATCCTCTGCCGAAAGAATCCGCACACGGCTGTTTCCTTCCCCGTCCGTAAAGGCAACGGCCGCCTTCTTTCCTTCTTTCTCTGCGGCAAGACAGGTCACTTCTCCCGGCGCCTGTACGCAAAAAAGCAGTTCTCCGCCTGCTTCCCACAACTGCAGGCTGTTGTCCTGCGCTTCAAAAAAGACTTTCTCCAGGTTTTCCGTCACAAAGTACCAAAACCGGCCGCCCACCGAATCCGCCCGAATCCGCGCCTCAAACAGGGGCGATTCCAGATTTTTCCCGTCATAAATCCGGATCTGCGCCAGAGAATCCTCCTGCTGTGAAGTCTCCATTTCCAGAACCCGGTTCCCGTCTTCGCCGATCTGGCGAAAGGAGGTTGCTTCGCCGGAAACATAAGCTTCCTCCTCCAGCCGCTTTCCCGCCGCCGCACTGCGCAGGGCGGCCTTTGCTTCCTCCACCACGGGACGCTCTGTCTCCTCCCAGTTTTTAGGAAGGGCCTCCAGTGCAAGTAGCATAGCCAGATCATACTCCCCTGCGGCCATGCTCTGCCGGGCTTCGCTTGCCAGGCGCAAAGACTCCTGTTCCAGCATCCGCTCCTGTTCCCGGCGGATCTGTTCGATCATCTCCCTGCTGTAAAGGCCGGTTCCCGTCAGCAGCGCTGCGGCAGCGGCCGTGCCGCAAATCCAGCGCCGCCTTAGGGCCGCCTGTTTCCTGCCGTACAAGACACCCCACTCACAGCCCGACACAGCGGCGCCCAGCCGCAGATATTCCCTGCGCAGCTTTCTGACCACGCCTGAGGCGGAACCGGCCCTCACATCCGTATATTCCTTTCCGGTAAGTTCCAGAGGGATGGATTCTTCCGGGCTTCCATCCACCAAAAGCACCAGGATCCGGTCCCGGTTCCCGTCATGCATCTTTAAAAAGCTGCGGACTTCCTCCATGCACCATCTGGATTCCGGAAACTCCCGGGAACAGACCGTAATCAGATAGCGGGTATTTTTCAGGGCATCCCGGATATCCGCCCCCAGATCCCCGCTGGTGGGCAGCTCCGTCTGGTCCCGGAACACCCGGAGTTTTCTTTTTTTTGGTTTCTTTCCCTTTTCCTGCCCTTCTTCCACGGTCAGATTTTCCAGCAGCTGCTGGAGGAGAACGGCAGCCTTCTTATCCACAGGCAGGTGCCGATAGGAAATAAACGCGTCGTATCGTTCCCTTTTTTCTTCCATTTTCCCTCTCCCGTATCCCGAAAATCCCCTCTTCTGTGCGCCGTTTCGTTTTGTCCTGCCGTCAGTCATGCCCGCAGCACGGCCCGGCTGCCCAGAAGGATCGCCCTGGAATCCTTCCCGTGTCCCACTTCCCGGGTTTTTGCCACCGCAAGCCCCGGCGGGGTCAGTTCCAGGGCCAGTTTCTCTACGAAAGCGCCCTGTCCTTCCCGCTCCAGTTCCGTAAAGGTGCCCAAAAGCAAACCGGCAATCCGGCCGAAGGTTCCCGTCTGAGCCAGCTGGCAGAACATGGTTTCCACCAGGGCCGGTCCCCCGCTCCTGGCTTCCAGCACCAGGATTTTTCCCTGCAGATCCGGCCAGAAAGGCGTGCCCGCCAGTTTTAACAAACAGCGGATGTTCCCTCCCGCCGTAATGCCTTCCATCCCAAATCCCCGCAGCAGCCTGCATTCAGGCGCGAAAAGATCGCTCCCTGTCCCCAGGACCGTCCGGGCAAAGCGCTCCCCCTGCCCGCCTTCTCCCGGATCGTCCCACAGAAGGTTTTTCGCCTGCCAGAGGACGGAGGGCCTTCCTGTCCGGGCAAAAACAGCGTTCATAAGGGCGGTGAGGTCGCTGTAACCCCAGAACAGCTTCCCGCTTTTTGCAATCGTTTCAAAATCCAGCCAGGGCAGCACCCCGTTGGCCAGATTTCCTCCGGAAATATCGAAAATCGCCCGGACTGAAGGGTCCCGGTAAGCTTCCATCAGCTCCCGGGCCCTTTCTTTGGCTGGGGCGGTCCTTCCTCCTTCCCCGAAAAGAAGCGTCCCGCACTGTGGTTTCAGACCCAAATCCCGGAAAATCCCGCACAGGCTTTCCACCTTTCCTTGCTCCGACCCCGGCCTTGCGTCCGAGCAGGCCACCAGGGCCACCCGGTCCCCCTTTTTTAATCTGCATGGTTCACTTTCCTGCCGCAGGACCGCCATTGCTGTCCCCCTCCTTTTCTC
>CALWGP010000091.1 GCA_944380095.1 uncultured Lachnospiraceae bacterium
TCCGGGATTGTCTCCGGGGAGGGGGAGCCGCCTTCGGGAAGCAGGAGGATTTCGTTATAAAAGGGTTCCTCTTCCGGCAAAAAAGTTTCCAGCATGTCGGCGGGATAGACGTCCCCCTCGTAGCCGTCCGCAGAAATGTGAAAACGGGAGAAGGAATAGCCCTCCAGGCCGGTAAAGAGGCAGGTCCCGTCGCTGTCCGCAAACTGCTGCTGATAGTTCTTGTTTTCCCGGTAATCGTATCCGGGGAGCAGACGGGCGGGGAGGGAGTGGGCGGAATATTCCACCATGGCTCCTTCGATGGGTTTTCCTGTTTCGGCATCTTTTACGCAGACCAGGCATTGGGAAACCAGCTTCACCGCTGCGTTGATCTCGCTGTCTTCTATTTCCGGGAGGGACATCCCTGCATCCTGCAGGAAGTATAAAAGGGCGGCGAATTGTTCCCGGCTGATTTCGCCCCTGCCGTACATCACCCCTCCCGCATAGGTCAGGGCGGAGGAAAAGTCCTCGTAGTCCGCGTGGGAATTCAGGAAGAAAAGGGAACGGTAGAGCAGCAGGGACATCTGCCGGACCGCTTCGGAAACGGACATGCCGCTTTTGCGCCAGCTGTTCCAGGTCCTGTACATGACATAGGAACCCACGGTGCTTTTGCGGTGGGCGGACGTTCCCAAGGGGAGGTCCCAAAGGCTTTCTTTGCTGTAAGACGGCGGGGAGAGGATGCTGGAGAAAGAAACCGCGCCGAAGGGAAACAGGGAGCGCTTGAAAGCGCTCATGATCCAGTCGGGATCCGCATCGGCGTAATGGGCTTCCATCAGTTCGGCGAACACGTCGCTGATACATTCCATCACCGCCAGCTCGCTGTAGGGGCCGCAGATGGTCATGGTCATCCCGTGGGTAAACTCGTGGGCCACCAGATTGGGTGTCACTTTGACCCGGGAGCCCAGCGAGAGAAGCATCTGATCCCCCCGGGTACTGGTCGTAGACCAGGCGTTGTTGGCCATGCCGTCGTCGCCTTTGCAGCCGGTCACCACAAAAACGTCGCCGTTGTGGTCGTCAAAGCTTTCCCGGGAAAGGATGTCCCGGTAGTAGGAGACGGTCATGGCGGCATAGCAGAGGGCTTTTAACCCGGCGGTTTCTTTCCCGGAAGGATGGTCCAGAAGCGTTTCCAGTTCCCCGCCGGTGAAACGGGCCTTTTCCATGGAAGGAAGATTGCTTTTTACGTCGGAAAGGCTTTGGCCGCCGGCGTCCTCCATCAGGAAAATGTGATAGTTGGAACTTTCGCCCCGGTAAAGCTCCGATTCGGGATCATAGGCCAGGTCGTAGGGAAACGTCATCCGGACAGGATGGCCTTCGAATTCGTCGAACTCCCACAAAAAGGGATAAGCCAGATACTCGGAAGAAGTCCCTTCTTCGGTCGTTTCTGCTGCGGCGTTCCCGTTCCCCGCAGCTTCGGCGGTGAGACAGAGGGAAGAAAGAACGGAGCCGTCTTTCCCGCTGATCAGAAGCTGAACGGAACCGTTTCCGGCAGGAACGGTCAAAAATCCCAGATAGGCCGCCTCCGCTTCCCGGTCCGGCTCCATCGTAAGCACCAGGGGAGTGGTTTCACTGAACAAAAAAGCGGCGTCGGCCGCCGCCTTTTGTCCGAAGGTTTCGGCGGCGTAGTCCAGGGCGGCCGCATGAGCTTCCTCAAGGGAGAGGGCAGGCTGTGTTTGGGCGCTGGAGACGGGACAGAAGTTTCCCCATCCGGCCAGGGGGGATCCGCTTTCATCCACCAGCAGGCAGACTTCCCGCCCATAAACGGAAAGCCCCTGGAATACCTGGGAAAACCGGTAAACGGTAATGCCGTCGGAAACGGCCGTCCACTTTAAGGACAGGGACGACGAAGGATCTGAGGGGTCTGCCAGTCCGGCATCCGCCAAGGCTTCTATGGCGCCGGAAACGTCCGAAACCGGCGGCGTGTCTGCAGGGAAGAGAAGGTATGTAGAATCGCCGGTTTCGGACTGCAGCGTCTGTCCGGCAGCGGCGGTATCCAGGACGGTTTGGATCAAATACTCCTTTTTTTGCTGCCGCACAAGGGAAAGGGCCAGCAGGGTCAGAAGGACGGCGGAGAGCAGGGAAATGCAGGTTTTATAGATTCTTTTTCTCATTCGGCAAACCTCCCTTGGGGACAGGCGGGATCTTTGAGCTTTCGAAAACAGTTCCGGCTCACCGGGAGGCGGGAACCGTCGGCCAGGACGGCGCAGGTGCCGTTTAACTGGCGGATGTAACGGGGATTGAGCAGATAACTCTGGTGGCAGCGCAGGAAGCCGGACGGGGCCAGGAGTTCTTCCAGATGGTCCAGACGGTCATAAAATTCCACGTTGCTTTCCCACATATGGGCCACGATTTTCCGGCGCTGGCTTTCCAGATAATAAATCTGGGCCAGGGGAAGCTGGACGGTGCAGCGCTGGATACGGACGTTTAAAAAGTCCGCGGGCCGCTGCCTGCGTTCTTCCAGATAGCGCCCCACCACATCCTGCAGGCGGGCGAGGGACACGGGTTTGACTAAAAAGTCGAAGGCGTGATAGCGGTACCCTTCCGTCAGGTACTCCGCGGCGTCGGTAAGGAAAATCAGATCCGTTTCCGGGAAAAGGCAGCGCAGCCGGGCCGCCGTTTCCAGACCGCTTAGGCTGCCGCCCAGATGGATTTCCAGAAAGACCAGCTGGAAAAAGGCGCCGCCTGTCCGGATGGACAGCAGCTCTTCCCCGCTGGAAAAGCAGGAGAAAGCATATTCGGTTGTATCGAAAAGAAGCCGTTCCAAAGCCGCGCAGAACGCGGCCCGGTGCGTCCGGCTGGGATCGCATACGGCGATTTGCAGCAATGGTTTCACCCCCGGGGCGGACGGATCCGCGAAAATACGATATTGCAGTTATTATCCCCCGGGAGGGGAAATTTTGTAAATGTGTGACGGAAAGTGTGACAAATTGGAAGAGAAAGTTTGCCACAGACGGGGACGCTGCGGTTTTCAAATCGAAGGCGGATGATGATATAATAGTTCACGAAGAATCGGGGAGGAAAAGAGGTATGTCGAAATTTTCGGTTTATTTAAAAGAGCTGCTCAAGCAGCGGGGGGAACCCATCGCCCGGGTGGCCAAAAACCTGGGGATCGAGCGCACTTCCATCCATAAGGCGCTCAAGGACGAGAGGGTGCTGCCCTATACGGCCTTAAAGAAACTGGTGCAGTATCTGGAACTGAGCCTGCCCCAGGCCAGGGAGTTAAACCAGTATTATGAAATGCTTCTGCAGGGGGAGGATATTTACCGGATCCAGGAGGCGATCTGCGAACTTCTTTCCGATCTGTCCCAGCTGCATTTTTCGGCGGGGCTGCCCGGGGAAAGGGATACCGGGGAAAAGGGGCCGGCCCCAGGACCCGGACTGGTGCACGGCACCCCGCAGGTGGAAGCCGCCATCCGGTCCGTGCTAAAGCGGGAAACCGGGCGGCCGGATGCGGAAATCGGCCTGTACCTTCCCACGGGCTGCCAGCTGCCCAACCAGCTGTTTTGGATGTGGCAGGAAGGGAGGAAATTTACCGTCCGCCAGCTTTTGTCCTTCTGGCCCAGCCGTCAGGGGGTGGAGAACCGCCTGAAAAATATCCGGCTGATCCGCAGGCTTTTGCCCCTGTTTTTGGTGTCCGAGGGAAGGTATTTTGCCCGCTACTATTTTGACACGGGCGCGGAAGCGGAGTCCATCAATCCGCTGCCCTACTTTATCATCACGCCCCGCTGCCTGATTACCATGGACGCCAGGCTGTCGGCGGCCCAGTTTCAGACGGACCCGGCCTTAATCGGTCTGTACCGGGAGCGTTTCGCCCGGATTTTGGAAGAGTGCCAGGCGCTCAATTCCTATTCCAACGACGCGGGCCATATCCTGGAATCCTATATGCGCAGCACGGACCGGGAGGGGTACTATACCATGATGATCCAGCCCTGCCTCGGCCGCTATTACACCACGGAGCGGATCCGGCGGCAGTTTCGGGAGGATGTAAAAGACAGGGAGCTTTTAATAGGACTAAGCGACCAAAGGTTTGGGCGGCTTAGGGAACTGAAGGATAATTATTATACCGTTTTTACGAAGGAAGGGCTGACGGCCCTGGCCGGGAACGGGATTATGGTGGATTTGCCCACGGAATTTGTAAAGCCCTTTGACCCGGCCCTGCGCCGGGAGATGCTGTCCGAACTGCGCCGGGACGTGGAAACGGACGTGGTGAAAGGCTGCATAGCGGACCCGGAGAAACTGCCGGTGCCGCCTTATCTGACCTTTACCTGCGACCCCAGACACGGCGTCCACATTTATACGGTGCAGGGATTTATCGGGGGACCTTACGCCTGCAACCTGCATATTGAAGAAAGCGGCATCGGGCAGGCATTCTGTGAGTTTATCCGTTCCCTGCCGGGCAGCAAATTCGTCTATCCAAAAGAGAAAACCCTGCAGATTTTGGACGATCTGATTGCCGGGCTGGAATAAAAGGCCGGAACAAAAGGAGGAAAGAGAAGGCAAATGAGCACAGGCTTTTCAATATTAGGAATATTAGGAATTCTGGCCTGTCTGGCGTCGGGGCTGCTGCCCCTGGGGCTGGGGGCCGGAATCGGGGCGCTGCAAAAACAAAAAAGCGGCGCTGCGGGCGCGCTGGCCGGTTACGGGGCCCCGGTAGCGTTGGTGCTGACGCTGGCGGCCCTGATCGTGGGGAGAAAGGGAATGATCCCGTCCTTTTATCCTCATCTGGTTTTTGCGGCGGCGCTGGGAATTGCGGGCGCGGGGAGCGCCATATTCCTGGCTTTTTGTCCGAAAAAAGCGGGCTTTGCCTGCGCTGCGTTCGTCGGGATCGCAGGGTTTGGGACGGCGGCCCTGGGATTTTTGGAAGAAGGGGGCCCGGCTGCCCTGTCAGGGCTTGTAAGTTACGGGCTTGCGCTTCTTTTTTCCGGAATGGGGCTTGCGCAGGGAAATGCCGCGCTGCGAAAGCAGGAGGCGGCAGGAGCGCAAGAACAACCGGGGACGCCGGTCGGAAGCGGGGGGATTTTCGTGCTGCCGGCGCCCTATGAGGGAGTGTGGATCCCCGTGGAAGAAGGGGAGGAGCTGCGCCTGGGAAGCGATGTGGCACGCTGCCACCTGATTTTCGATCTGCCGGGAATGCCGGCCTGCCTGTGCAGCGTGCGGTGGCTGGGACTGCGGGACACCTATCTGGTTACCGGGTATGCGGCCGGGGGACTTTTGGATGAGGAAGGACAGAGCCTGCCGGTCAACGGCAGCGCGGAAGCCAGGCCGGGACAGCGCTTCTTTTTTGGCGCTACGGGGGAAGAACTGTTCCGGATAGGCAGATAGGGAGGAAGAGATGATTGACATACAGAGTCTTTGCCCGGGGTGCATGGGAACTTTGTTAGATCCAAAAAAACCCTGCCCCAGGTGCGGATATGGGGGAAAAGGACAGCAGCCCCAGGAAGGGGACGGGCGGACGCTTCCCGTTTTCACCATTGTGGCGGGCCGCTACCTGCTGGGAAGGAAGCTGGGGGCCGGGGGCTTTGGCATTACCTATCTGGCCATGGACCTGAGGGAAGAAATCCCTGTGGCGGTGAAGGAATTTTTCCCCGCCGCGCTGGCCTGCCGGGAGGGAAAAGAAGTGGTTGCAAAGGAAGGGGAACAGGGGGATTTTGCCCGGGCCATGGAAGGGTTTCGGCGGGAAGCTTCCCTTCTGTCCCGTTTTTCCGAAACGGAGGGCATCGTATGCTGCCGGGATTATCTGGAAGAGAACCGGACGGCCTATCTGGTGATGGAATATGTGGAAGGGGAAAATCTGAAACGGATCCTGGCCCGGCGGGAGAAGCCCTTTTCCCAGCAGGAAGCCCTGGAGCTGATGAGACCCGTTTTGCTCGCGGTGGAAGGGATGCACCGAAAAAACGTGCTGCACCGGGATATCAGTCCGGAAAACCTGATCTTAAAACCGGACGGGACGCTGACCCTCATCGACTTTGGGGCCGCCCGGGAATATGAGCTGGGCGTGGCGGAAAACAGGACCGTGATCATCAAGCGGGGCTACGCGCCAAAAGAGCAGTACGATTCCGCCGGCAGACAGGGCCCCTGGACGGACCTGTACGCCTGCTGCGCCGTGCTGTATCAGATGGTCAGCGGGATTTTGCCCCAGGACGCCGCTTCCCGCAGCAGGAAGGACGAACTGGAACCGCTGGAAACGATGGAAGGGATTCAAGTGAGCGAATCCTTTGCAAAAGCGGTGGCAAAAGGGATGAGCATTGACGCTACGTCCCGCTTTCCGTCCATTAAAAGCCTGATGGAAGCCCTGTATCCGGAGAAAAAACAGGAACCTAAGCCTGTCCGGGAAGTCGTTTCGCCGCCTGTCCGGGAACCTGTCCCGGAACGAAAGAGAGAAGAAAGCCCTGCCAAGGAACCGGGAAAAAGACGTTTCCGGCCCGTTTATGCCCTGGGGGCGCTGCTGGCTGCAGCGTTGGCGGCAGGCGGGATTTGGCTGGCCGCCGGCGGGGCAGAGGGACGGGATGAGGGCAGCGGCGCCGATATTTTGGCCGCAGTGCCACAGGAGACCCGGCCTGTTGAAACGCAGGAAACAAAGGAAGGGGAGACGGAAAGCGTCCGGGATACGGAAACCGGGGAGACGGCAGAAGAAACCGCCGGGGAAGAAGGCGGGGAGACACAAGCGCCAAAAGAAATGCCCTTAGTTTACGGCAATGTGCAGCAGGACGGTTCCACCTGGATCAATACCCGGCAGCTTATCTGGCAGGGCATGGCGGATCCGCAGACCGGGGAACTGGTCTGGCAGCAGGCCATGGACCTGTCGTCGGAGTATGTTTTCGGGGAAGAGGAAATATCGGTATCCACCCGGGACTTAGGAAATTCCGGGATAGAGGAAACGCTGTGGATTTACGGGGCGGACGGGAAACAGCTGCGGATGGAATCCGCCAGCCAAAGATCGGAATTCCGATATGAACAAGACCGGGAGATCTGCACCGTGTATGACGCGCAGGGCAACGTGGCAGCCACGGAAACCAGGAGCCTGGAAGAGGGCCGGGTGGTTGCCTGCGACTACGAAGCCAGCGATCCCCAGATAGGGGCCTATACGGAACATGCGGACGTCGTTTACTACGAGGACGGAAGCTATACGGAAACCATGACCAGCCGTTATGAATCCCAGGACTATTACGGGGTAACCACCAGCTACTACGGGGCGGAAGGCAGGCTTGAGGAACGCAGGCTGGAGCTGGTCTTTGAAGACGGTTCCGCAGAGCGGGCGAACTATCGGTATACGTATGAGACAAACGCCGCAGGGCAGCTGACCCAAAAAACGGAAACCTATACGGACCCGGGCGGGCAGAGTATGTCCCAGATAACGGCTTACACCTATGACGAATATGGGAATCAGCTTACGGAATATACGTACTCGGATACTTCGGGATACGCTTCCTTTGCCGCCTACCTGTATACCCGGTTTTCCCCGGGGGAGGGCGGGCTCTATGAAGCAGGGGATGTGATTTCCGGTTCGGACGCCCCGGCGCTTCCTGCAGCGCTGCCGGCCGGGTCCTGACGGAGGAAAGGAGACAAAAGACAGAATGATCGACGCAAACCGCCTTTGCCCCAACTGTATGCAGCACTGGGAGGATAAAAGCAGGCCCTGTCCAAACTGCGGCTTTTTCGGGGAAAAAAGACAGGAAGGTTTGGGGCAGCTTCCCGCCTTTACCATCCTGGCGGGACGGTACCTGCTGGGAAACCGGATCGGTTCCGGCGGCTTTGGCATCACCTACCTGGCCATGGATCTGCAGGAAGAAGTTCCCGTGGCCATTAAGGAATTTTTCCCGCCCGACCTGGCAAAACGGGAGGGGGAACAGGTAACGCCCCTTTCCGGGGAAGAGGGACGGTATTTCCGGGAGGGACTTCGCGGTTTCCGCCGGGAAGCGGATTTGCTCTCCCGGTTTGCCGGGACAGGGGCCATCGCAGGGTACCGGGACTATGTGACGGAAAACGGCACCGCCTATCTGGTTATGGAGTATGTGCGGGGGATGACCCTGACGCAGTATATGCGCCGGATGGGGGAAACCTTTTCGGAAGAACGGGCCAAAGAGCTGATGTATCCCGTGATGCTGGCGGTAAAGGGGATGCACGAAACGGGGGTCCTGCACCGGGATATCAGTCCGGAGAACCTGATTTTAAAGCCGGACGGGACGCTGACCCTCATCGATTTCGGGGCCGCCCGGGAATTTTCCCTGGAGGAAGAGGAAAATCTCACCGTCATTCTCAAACGGGGGTATGCGCCGGACGAACAGTACCATTCCGGCAGCAGGCAGGGCCCTTGGACGGACCTGTACGCCTGCTGCGCGGTGCTCTACCAGATGGTCAGCGGGATTTTGCCCCAGGACGCGGCGGAACGCAGGAAAAAGGACATGCTGATGCCGTTGGACGAGGTGGAAGGAATTTCGGTGACCGCCTCCTTTGCCCGGATCATCGAAAAGGGGATGACCATTTACGCGGCGGAACGGTATCCTTCCATCAAAAGCCTTTTGCGGGATTTGTTTCCGAACAAGGAAGCAGCGTGCGGACAGCCTGACCGGGAGGCTTTGCCGGGCGGGGCGCAAACCGCCGGGGAAGAAACAGAAGGAAACGG
>CALWGP010000092.1 GCA_944380095.1 uncultured Lachnospiraceae bacterium
TTTCCATCTGAACCGTCTGAATCCTAAATGCCATCGCCCATTCCTCCTTCCCCCGGTCAGCGCAGCGCCTCCCACTCCATGGAGCCTTCGAACACAAACTGCGCCGGGCCGGTCATAAACACATGACCGCTTTCTTCGTCCCATTCGATTACCAGTTCCCCGCCCGTCACTTCCACGGTCACTTTCCGGTCCGTCAGGCCGTTTAAAACCCCCGCCACCGCCGTCGCGCAGCAGCCCGTGCCGCAGGCCAGGGTTTCCCCGGTTCCCCGTTCCCAGACCCGCATCCTGACTCTCTGGCGGTCCCGGATTTGTGCAAATTCCGTGTTGACCCGTTTGGGAAAGCGCTCATGGTTTTCAAAGGAGGGGCCGATTTTTTCCAGGTCCATTTCTTCCACCCCGTCCGTAAAGATCACGGCGTGGGGGTTTCCCATGGATACGCAGGTCATCCGGTATTCCTTTCCTTCCACCCGGATGGGCTCGTTTACGGCACGGCTTCCCTGCGCTATCACGGGGATTTTCTCCGGGGCCAGCTCGGGTTTTCCCATATCCACCCGGACGGTCTCGGTACGGTTGTCTTTCACCGAAAGCTCCATCAGCTTGATCTGGCCCCCGCTGATAATGGAAAACCGTTCCCGGTCCGTCATCCCTTTATCGTGCACGTATTTTGCCACGCAGCGGATGCCGTTGCCGCACATTTCCGAACGGCTTCCGTCCGCGTTGAACATCTCCATCTCAAAATCCGCCTCCAAAGAGGGGTTGATAAAAATCACCCCGTCGCCGCCCACGCCGAAGTGCCGGTCGCTGGCAAAACGGACAAAGTCCGGTTTTTGTTCCGCCGGCAGGCCGCAGGTAAAGCCGTTGATATAAATATAGTCGTTCCCGCATCCCTGCATCTTGGTAAATCTGATTTCCATGGTTTCCTTCCGTCTCCTTTTCAGAAAAATCTCCCGTATTCAAAAGCCATTCATATCCCCGGCCCCATCCGCGTAAACTGCAATAACAGACAGATTGGGGATCGCGCAATGAGTTCCAAAACCAAAATCATCGTACTTCATTTAAAGGAATTGATCTATACCGGCATCTTCCTTCTTTTGGCAGTCCTGTTCCTTGTCCTGATGGCGCTGATGTTCCTGCCGGGAAAAAAGGGCGAAAAGCCCGTCTTTTCCGACGATGTGGCGCGCTATGTGCCCGGAAAGTACACAACCTCCCTCCAGATCGGATCCGCCGGCGTGGACGTCGAGGTCGTTGTGGACGATTCCTGCATCACTTCCATCCGGCTGGTCAACTTAAGCGAAGCCGTCGCCGCCATGTATCCCCTGATGGAGCCGTGTCTGGACTCCATCGCCCAGCAGGTCTGCGAAACGCAGTCCCTGGAAGGGATCACCTGGCCGGAAGAAAACCAGTATACCTCCCGGCTGCTTTTGGAAGCCATTTCGGCCGCCCTGCAAAAAGCAGCCCTTACCGGGGAAGAAACCCGGGCAGTTTCCTAAATTTCATCCAGTTCCTTCTGCCAGACGGCCAGGCTGGCGTCCGAAGGCATACGCAGATCCCCTCTCGGAGAGAGCGCCACGCTGCCCACTTTGGGGCCGTCGGGCAGGCAGGAGCGCTTAAACTGCTGGCCAAAAAACCGGCGGTAAAAGATTTTCAGCCATTTCCTGACCGTCTCTTCCCCGTAGGAATCCGCAAACGCGCCTGCGGCAATCCGGTACACCTTCGCCGGGGAAAATCCGCACCGCAGCATATAATACAAAAAGAAATCATGCAGCTCGTAAGGCCCTACCAGGTCTTCCGTCTTCTGGCTGATCACCCCGTCCACCGGCGGCAGAAGCTCCGGGCTCACCGGCGTGTCCAGCACGTCCAAAAGCACCTCCCTAAGGCCGGGATCCTGACAGGTGTCCGCGCTGTACTGCACCAGGTGGCGCACCAGGGTTTTGGGAACGCCGGCATTGACGCCGTACATGG
Source organism: uncultured Lachnospiraceae bacterium (assembly GCA_944380095.1). Lineage (GTDB taxonomy): Bacteria > Bacillota > Clostridia > Lachnospirales > Lachnospiraceae > Gallintestinimicrobium. The sequence goes on from CALWGP010000092.1 coordinate 1,963, forward strand.
ACATATGGTCCCCGTTATAGGTGGCCCAGCCCAGCGCCAGTTCGGACATGTCCCCCGTACCGATCACCAGGCCGCCCCTTTGGTTGGCCAAATCCATCAGCACCTGGGTGCGTTCCCTGGCCTGGCCGTTTTCATAGGTCACGTCATGGCAGTTTTCGTCCTGCCCGATCTCTTTAAAATGCACCTTCACCGCTTCCCGGATGTTCACTTCCTGCAAAGTGCTGCCCAGCGCCTTGGCCAGGCGGCAGGCATTGTCATAGGTACGGCTGGTGGTGCCAAAGCAGGGCATGGTAACGGAAAGGATCCGGGACCGCTCCATCCCCAGAAGGTCAAAGGCCCTTGCCGTCACCAGCAAAGCCAGCGTGGAATCCAGACCGCCGGATACGCCGATTACCGCAGATTTCGAACCCGTATGTTCATATCGTTTTTTCAGCCCCATGGCCTGGATCGCCAGGATTTCTTCGCAGCGTCTTGCTTTCAGCGCTTCGTCTGCCGGGACGAAAGGCCGCGAAGGGAAGGTCCTGGTCAGGGACGTCTCTTCCTGCCGGAGGGTGAAGGGAATTTTTACATAATTTCCCTGTCCCTCCTGTAAAAAAGTAGTCATCCGGCGTCTTTCATGACGCAGCCTTCCCAGGTCCAGCTCGGAAAAAACCGTCTCGTTTTCAAACAGCCGCGCCTGCGCCAGGATACTCCCGTTTTCCAGGATCATATTGTGGCCGGCAAATACCAGGTCCTGGGTGGATTCCCCGTCCCCTGCGCTGGCGTAAACATAGCCTGCGATAAGCCGGGCGCTGGTGGCTTTTAAAAGCTCCCGCCGGTAATCGTCCTTGCCCACCGTTTCGTTGGAAGCGGACAGGTTGACGATCACCGTGGCGCCGGCTTTGGCCAGTCCCGTGGAAGGCGGATCCGCCACCCATACGTCCTCGCAGATCTCGCAGCCCACCACCAGGCCGGGCAGATTGGTGCAGGCAAAAAGCAGGTTGGCTCCGAAAGGAACCTTTTCCCCGTCAAAATCCACTTCCTCCGTCTCCATGCCCCCGGCCGCGAAATGACGCACCTCATAAAATTCCGCATAGTTGGGGATGTTGCGTTTGGGCACAAAGCCCAGGATCTTTCCGTCCTGCAGCGCCGCCGCCACATTGTACAGCTTGCCGTCCTTCTCAAACGGCAGGCCCACAAACACCAGCGTATCATGGCCTTTCGTGCAGGCGGCCACCGTTTTCAGGGCTTCCCTGGCCCCTTCCAAAAGCCGTTCCTGCAAAAACAGGTCCTGGCAGGTAAAAGCCGTCAGGCACAGCTCCGGCAGCACCGCCAGCTTCACCTTTTTTTCAAAACATTCCTCCAGGCACCGGCAGACCGCCCGGGCGTTTTCCTCCGGATCCGCCACCCTGATTTTCGGCGTCGCCGCCGCTGTTTTCAAAAATCCGTGTCTCATCGGCACCTCCTTAAAAGCTCTTTTAGCTCCTCCACCTCAAACGCATAGTTTTTGTTGCAGAAATGGCAGTTGACCTCAATGGGCTTCCCGTCCCGGATCATCTCTTCCAGTTCCTTTTTCCCGATGGAAATCAGCGCTTTTTCCACCCGCTTTTTGCTGCAGTTGCAAAAGAATCCGCACTCTGTTTTGTCCGTAACTTCCGGCGCAAACCCGTCCAGCACCCGCCCCAGCATCTCTTCCGGCGTCATGCCCTGGTCCAGCAGGGCGGTAACGGAGGTGATATTGGAAAGATTCTTTTCCAGGCGTGAAATCACTTCTTCCGAAGCAAAGGGCATCAGCTGGACAATAAACCCGCCGGCGCAGCGCACCGTATTGTTTTTCTCCATCAAAACGCCCAGTCCCACCGAGGAAGGCACCTGTTCGGACGCCGCGAAATAATAGGTCAGGTCGTCCCCGATTTCCCCGGTCTGCAAAGTCGTCTGCCCCACATAGGGTTCCTTTAATCCCAGGTCGCGGATCACGGAAAGGGTGCCCTGTCCCACAGCCCGGCCCACGTCCAGTTTCCCCTTCGGGCTGGCCGGCAGGATCACCTGGGGCTCATTGACATAGCCCTTCACATGGCCGCGCACATCCGCCGTCACCGTCATGCCTCCCAGGGGGCCGTCCCCCTTCACCTGCAGGGTCAGAAGGTCTTCCTCCCCTTTGAGCATGACGCCCATCATGGCCCCCGCCGTCAGAAGCCGCCCCAGGGCAGCCGTGGCCACGGGGCTGGTATTATGGGCCTGTCTGGCCGTCTCCACCGTTTCCCTTGTGGCTGCGGCAAACGCCCGGATCTGGGCGTCTGCTGCCGTCGCCCGCACAATATAATCTTTCATCTTTTTGAATTTCCGTCCTTTCCCTGTTCTTTTGCCACCGCAAAAATGCGTTCGCTTTCCGGTCCCACCGGCCCGCCGGTATCCGCGTCCATGGCCCCTGCCCAGCAAAGACCCGCTTCCTGTGCCAGCCTGCGGACCGTTTCCGGCGCATAGCCCCTTTGCACATGGGTTTCCGTAAAGCGCCGAAACAGCCCCCCTTCTTCCCGCACAAAGATCGTCAGGTCATATTCGTTGAGCCCGCTGTCTTTTTCATAGTAGTTTTCCCAGATGAAACTGCAGTCATCCCGGTTTTCCGCGATGGTACAGTCCCCGATCACCGTCCCGTATTTATACGGCGTATTAAAGTCAAACAAAAACAGCCCGCCGGGATCCAGATAATTGTTCACCAGCGCAAACGTCTCTTTCAGCTCCTCTTCTTCCAGCAGATAATTGAGGGAATCGCAGACGCAGACTACGGCCCGCACCGTGCCGTAAAGCTCAAATTCGCGCATATCCTGCTGCAGATAGAGGATATCCAGCCCGGACTTCTCCTTTTTTTTCAGGGCGATATCCAGCATCCGGCCGGACAGATCCACCCCGATCATATCGTACCCGGCCCGCGCCAGCCGCTCCGTCATGCTGCCGGTGCCGCAGCCTAAGTCCAGCACCAGGCCGTCTTCGATCCCTGCCTGCCTTAAGACCGAAAGAATCCGGCTGCACCACTCGTCATAGGGCGTTTCGTCCATAAAGGTATCATAGACTAGCGCAAAATCTTCGTAAGCTTCCATGGAAGCCTCCTTTCCAGCCAATCCAGCCCGCGGCACAACAGCAGGGGCAGGGCGACGCCGGCGGCCACGTAAAGCATCTTAAATTGCTCCAGCCCGCCGGGCAGATAGAAATAGTAAATGTCCGTGTAAAACGACTCCCAGGCAAAATCCCCAAAGCCCCCGGTCAGGACGGCTGCCAGGGCAAAGACTGCCTTCACCGCAAAAAAGGCCGCAATCTGGTGCATCATTACCCCGAACGTATGATTCCCGAAATAGATCCAAAACCGGCTTTTTTCCAGGGCAGGGGCCAGGATACGGGAAACCCGCAGCCAGAATGCGATCCCCGTGGCCGCCGTCAGATAGGGGACAAAGGGGGCGTTTAAAAATCCGTTGCACCAGGCGGCGCTTACCGCCAGCCCGCGGCAGGTGGATGCCAAAATCAGCTGGATCGCCAGCAGGATGCCAAAATACAGCCATCCCGGCAGCCGGTCCTTTTCTTCCAGTTTTGTCCGGTACAGACGTCCCATCTGGAAGCATGGCAGCATATACAGAATCCGGCCCGGGATCCGGTACCAGTCGTATACATAGCCGTTCTGGGACAGCCAAACCACCGCAAGCCCCAGACACAGATACAGTCCCCCGATCACCCATTCATTCCGGATACGGACCAGGGCCAAAAGCCTGCGTATGACCAGGTTTGCGGCTTCCGCCAGAAACAGGGCGGGCACAAACCAGGCAGGCGCATTGTAAAGAAACTGATGTCCGGACAGAAAAGGTTCCACAAACAGCGTCCGGATGGACGGTTCGTTTCCGATGAAAAAACCCCAGGCCCGCATCAGGCAGACGAGCAGCCCGTACAGAAAGTTCCACGCAAAGTAAGGAAGCAGCAAAGTCCCGGCTTTCCTGACCAGCCAGGCCCCCATGCGTTCCTCTGCCTGCGCCCGGTAAAAATAGCCGGAAATAAATACGAACAGGGCGATATGGAAAGAATAATAGGGGAAGAGTCCTCCCACCGTCAGCATTCCTTCGTCCACATGTCCCATCACCACCAGGATCATGCCGAGGGCACAAAGAATACAAAACTGCATATTTTTCGGGGTTGCTTTTTCCATTGGGTACTCCTGCGCAGTAGCGCGCTATGCCTTTCTTTTTTCCAGGTAGTCTTTTAAAAATTCCATCAAACAATCCGCCTCTTCGTCCGTTCCCACGGAAATCCGCAGGAAATCGTCAATCCGCGGCCTGTCAAAATACCGCACGAAAATACCCGCTTCCCGCAAAGCCCCAAACAGCTCCCGGGCGGGGACGGTTTCGTGGCGTGCAAAAATAAAATTGGCGCCGGAGTCCGGGAAGGAAAATCCCAGCTCCTTTAATCCCTTTTTCATCCGTTCCCGGGTGGATACGATTTTCCCCACCGTCTCCCCAAACCAGGCTTCGTCCTCTAAACAGGCTTTTCCGCAGGCAATGGTCAGGCGGTTCATGGTATAGGAATTGAAAGAAAATTTCACATCGTTTAAATAGCCGATCAGTTTCGGGGAACCGGCCGCAAACCCGATCCGAAGCCCCGCCAGCGCCCTGGATTTGGAGAAGGTCTGCACCACCAGCAGGTTTTCATAACGATTCACCAGCTCCATGGCGCTGCAGCCGCAAAAATCCGCGTATGCCTCGTCCACGATGACCACGGAACCCGGATTGCCCGCCACGATCCCCTCCACCGTTTCAAGGCTCTCTGCCAGTCCGGTGGGCGCGTTGGGATTGGGGAAAATAATCCCCCCGTTTTCCGTCAGATAGTCTTCCTTTTTCAAGTGGAACTCTTCATCCAGCGCCGGGCACCGGTAAGGAATCCCGTACAGCCCGGCCCACACTTCATAGAAAGAATAGGTGATGTCCGGAAACAGCACCGGCTTTTTCCCCGCAAAAAAGGCGAGGAAGGAAAGGGCCAGCACCTCGTCCGAGCCAACGCCCACAAAAATCTGTTCCTTTTTCAGACCGCAGCGCGCCGCCAGCGCTTCCACCAGCTCCGACGCCGCAGGATCCGGATACAGCCGAAGCCGGTCTGCGTCGAAGTTTTGCAGGACCTCCCGCACCTTCGGGGAGGGCGGATAGGGGCATTCGTTGGTATTGAGCTTGATCATCTTCCGGTAAGAAGGCTGTTCTCCCGGCGTATAGGGCACTACTTTTCTTACGTTGTCTTCCCAGTTCATCTGCTTTCCCTCATCTTTGCATCCGTTTTCCCTGCCCGCTTTTCGCAGACGGCGCCATCGCCCCCTCCTGCGGTCAGGCTTCTATCATTATAATATGGTTCGTCCGGAATCACAAGCGCCCGTTTTCATTGGCCGTTTGCATTGACAGGGCACCGACGGCAGTCTATAGTGGAAAGAAAGAAGGCGGCAATCAAGACGGAAAAGCGCGCCCGACATGGAGGTAACGATGAAAAAAAGACTACTCACTTTTACATGCTGCATCCTGGCAGCCGGATTTTTGTGTTTGTTTCCGGGCCCGGACGCCCGGGCGGCGGCAGTTTCCGCCCCCGCGGCATCTTCCCCCTCGTCCGCTGTCCCTGCAGGGAAAATCAGCGACCTTACCGGGCTTGTGGTTTCCGATACGGTTTATGCCCGCCGTCCCCTTGCGGTGATGTATGACAACTCTGCCGCCGCACAGCCCCAGTCCGGGCTTTCCTGCGCCGATATTGTATACGAAGCCTATGCGGAGGGCAGCGTCACACGGCTCATGGCGGTTTTCGAGCAGTACGATTCCCTGACGCGGATCGGCCCTTTGCGCAGCTGCCGGGATTATTTCATCCACTGGGCCTGCGAGTATGATCCCATTTTCATCCACTACGGCGGGCCGGACCTGTACGTAAAAACCTACTACGACCTTCCCCAGGTCAATCACCTGGACGGCACCCGGATGGAAGGAACGGCATTCTACCGGACCAGCGACCGGAAAGCGCCGCACAACGCCTATACCGGCGCTTCCTATCTTCAAAAAGGAATCCTCGCTGCAGGCTATCCTTCCGCCCATACCCTGTATTATCAGGGGCCGCATTTCCTGTTTTCCCGGGGCCCGGCCTTAAGTCCTTCCGCCGGCATCCCCGCAAACCGCGTCTGCCCGGGCTTTACCACCACTGCCCCGGAGTTTGTCTATAACGCCGCCGACGGGAAATATTACCGCAGCCAGTATCAAAAGCCCCACACGGATCGGGAAACAGGCACCCAGCTCTGCTTTGAGAACCTCATCATCCAGTACACCGACACCCTCGTGCGGGACAAACAGGGCTATCTGTACCTGACTACTTTGGACAGCGGCAAGCCGGGCTGGTTTATTGCCAACGGCCGTGCCATCCCCGTGACCTGGATCAAGGACTCCCTCACCGGCGTCACCCGCTACTACGACGCTTCCGGCAGCCAGATTAAGGTCAACCCGGGCAAAACCTTCATCAGCGTCCTGCCTTCCGACCAGGCAAACCTGACCCGGATCTTATGAGATAAAAGGAATAGAACCCCCCGGAAGTCCTGCACGCTCCCGGGGGTCTCTGTTGTCAACTGCATCCACCTGGTTTTTACCACCACTGCGCCATTATTCCCGTGACCCGGATCATCTGGGACATTCAACAAAGAGGGCCTGTGGTCT
>CALWGP010000093.1 GCA_944380095.1 uncultured Lachnospiraceae bacterium
TCCTTGTCCGTCACTTCCTCTACCCGCAGGCCGATCAGGCCGTCGTCGATCAGGATGGAGTTGCCGGGCTTCACATCGTTGACCAGGTTCTTATATGTGATCGTCGCTCTCTCGGAAGTGCCCAGGATGTCCTCCGTGGTCAGGGTGAATTTCTGTCCTTCCACCAGCTCCACTTTCCCGTTTTCGAAATCGCAGAGACGGATTTCCGGTCCCCGGGTATCCAGCAGCACCGCTACGGGCAGATGCAGCTCACGGCTGATCCTGCGTACCCTCTCCAGCTTCCGTCCATGCTCCTCGTGGTCGCCGTGGGAGAAGTTAAATCTCGCCACGTTCATTCCGGATTTGATAATCTCCCGCAAAATATCCTCTTCCTGGGATGCGGGTCCGATCGTGCAGACAATCTTTGTTCTTCTCATTCACTTTCTCCTTTTCTCTTCGAAAAATTAGTTCTGTTTTAATATTGTTATAGCACCGCCGTCCACCCCGGTGAGGGGAAGATTTTGCTGCCTGTAACCCATGATAAGCTCCACCGCTTCCCGGGTGAGCCGTTCGCCCGGTACGGCCAGCGGGATTCCCGGCGGATAGAGGTTAAGGAACGCGCCTGCGATCCGTCCTGCAGCCCCGGATAGTTCTACCTTTTCCCTGGGCGCTTCCAGCGCTTCCCTGAGGCTGCAGCCGTAAGGAAGGAACGGATAGGGCGGCCTCTCCTTATGCCGTCTTGTTGGCCGGGCCGGAAATTCTTTTTCCAGCCGGGCAAGGGCGGCCTGAAGCCTGTCCCAGCCTTCTTTGTCATCGCAGCAGGTCATGATTGCCGTGACATAATTTCCGGCCGCCATCTCCGGCTGCAAATGATACCGCCTTAAAAGAATATCGTAAAATTGCTTTCCGGTCAAACAGGTTTTTGAAGTTTCTATTAAAATTTTGCCCGGATCCATGGAAAAGACCGCTTTTGGATCAAAAATCCCCCGGTCGGCCCCATACATCCGTCCCGCCGTAAAGGTCCGCAGCCCCTGCAGCCCTTCCGTCTTTTGCAGGAAGTCTTCCCGGTCCGAAAAGAACTTATCCCAAAGGCGGGCCCCTTTTTCCTCCAGGGTCTTCAGGCAGGCATCCATGGACGCCATCAGGACATAGGAGGGGGAACTGGTCTGATAAATATCGTCAAAAAAACGCAGCTTTCCGGGGTTCACCCGGTTTCCCCTTGCCAAAAGCAGGGCGGTCTGGGTCATGCTGGGCAGGGTTTTATGCAGGCTGACCACAGTCAGGTCCGCGCCCAGACGCACAGGGCTTTCCGGGAAATCCGGATGGAATCCGAAGTGCGCCCCGTGGGCGGCATCCACAATGAGGACACAGCCCGGCTTTTTATGCACTGCTTTCGCAATCCCGCAAATATCCGCCGTCACCCCGTCATAGGTGGGGGAAACCACCAGCACCGCCGCTGCGTCCGGACAGGCCGCAAGCCCTTCTTCCACCTGCTTTGGCGTCACCGCGCCGGCCAGGCCGATGTCCGGCAGCGTCTCCGGGTAAAGGTAAGACAGTTCCAGGTCCCTAAGATACGCCGCGTGGTAAACGCTGCGGTGGCAGTTGCGCGCCATCAAAAGCCTGCCGCCTTTTGGCACCGCAGCCGATATGGCGGTCAAAATCCCCGCCGTACTCCCGTTTACGCTGTAAAACGCGCTGTCCGCCCCGTACAGGCGGGCGGCCAGTTCCATCCCTTCTTTCAGGATGCCTTCCGGCTCGTGGAGGTTGTCAAAGCCGTCGATCTCCGTAATATCCATCCCGGCCGCCAGTTGCAGCGTCCTTGCCCCTTCTTCCCGGCAGTCCTCCGGCCAAAGGCGCCGCTTATGCCCCGGCATGTGCAGGGGGTAAAAACCGGCGGAGCCGTAAGCGGCCAGTTCCTCCGCCAGCGTCTTTTTGCTCAAGCGTCCCTCCTTCTGCGAAGAAACAGGGTTTCCCGCAGGGAACAGTATTTGTCCGCCGCCGTCACGATCCAGGCCTCGCGGCAGGCCGGCGGGCAGGGCGTCAGGGGCCACATGTGCCGCAGGATGATGTTCTTTTCCCTCTCGGAAAGGACGTACTCCTTCTGCGCATTGGCCAACGCAGTGCCGGGATGGAAAAAGCCGTGGAGGCGGTGGGTTTTGTCCTTTACGTGCCAGTCATACAGGAAATAGTCGTGGAGCAGGGCGCCCCGGACCAGCTCCCTCTCCCTGCATTCAATGCCCAGCCGCAGCAGCTTCTGCCGGATCTGCAGGCTGCACTCCGCCACCATCAGGCTGTGGCTGCGCACGGATATCCTGCCGTGCTGGCAAAACGCCGCGGATCTGCGGAAGTTGGGAGAGCAAAGGATGTCCTGCGCGCAGCTTCTCATCCGCCGGCGCAGCCGTCTTCTTTTTTCCGCCATCTTCTGCCGTTTTTCCTGCAAAGACTCTTTTTTGCCCATGCCCTTTCCTTTCCGGTCCGTCATTTGATCGGTTTCAGTATAGCATATTCCGCCCCGGGTTACTATGAAAACCGCGTAAAATTCCGTAAAAATCCATCCTACCCAATGCAAAGAAGGACCCCGGGCCTGTTTTGGCCCCCGGTCCTTCTTTGTTTTCAGACTATATTTTTTTATTTCTTTTCGCTGTATTTCTTATAACCCGGATGCCGTCCGGTCACGCGGTAGCTTTGCCGCATGGAAATCAGCCGGTCGATGTTTTCCCTGGACAGTTCCTGGGCGCCGCCCAGCAGGCGTGCGTTTAAGGAAATCTTCGCAAACAGTTCCAGGGTTTCCATCCTGTAATAAGCGGTGATCACATCCGCGCCTACGGTCAGGGCGCCGTGGTTTTGCAAAAGCATGGCGTCATGCTCCGGCAGGTAGGGCGCGATGGCGTCCGGCACTTCCTGGGTGGAAGGGGTCCCGTAAGGGGTCACCGGGATGGATCCCAGGGCGATTACGGTCTCGATCATGGAATAATCGTCCAGCGGGATATTGGCTACCGCAAAGCCCGTAGCCACCGGCGGATGCGCATGGAGCACCGCGCCCACATCCTCCCTTTCCTCATAGCAGCGCAGGTGCATTTTGATCTCGGAAGAAGGACGATATCCTTCCAGCGCGTCCAGCACCTTGCCCGTCTTATCGATATGGACCAGCTTTTCCGGCGTGATGAAGCTTTTGCTCATCCCCGTAGGGGTCGCCAAAAACGTGCCGTCTTCCAGTTTCGCGGATACGTTGCCGTCGTTGGCCGCAACCCATCCCAGCTGCCACATTTTATGACATACGTCGCAGATCTGCTCCCGCAGCTGCATTTCTTTATTGTCCATATTTTTTCTCCTTATTTTGCAAACCGCTGCCGGATCTCTTCCCAGCGTTTTTGTTCTTTCGGTTCATAAACCCGGATTTCTTCGGAAGCAAGGACCAGTTCCCGGATCTGTCCGGGATCGGAAAGCTCCCCTGCCGCCGTCAGCTGAAGTCCGAGGTTGCCGTACACCGTGGCCTCCACGGGCCCCGCGTAAACGGGCAGGCCGCAGACGTCCGCCACCAGCTGGCACAGCAGCCGGCTCTGACAGCCGCCCCCCACCAGATGGATGGCCTTGTATTCTTTTCCCGTGCAGGCCCGGATCTCTTCCAGGGTAGAACGGTATTTGAGCGCAAGGCTTTCGTGGATGCAGCGTACAATCTGGCCCGGCGTTTCCGGAACCTTCTGCCCCCGCTGCCTGCACCAGGTCCGGATCCTTTCCGGTACGTTGCCGGCCGGCACAAATACCGGGTCGTCCGGATCCACGAAGCTTTCCCCTCCCGTTTCCGCAGCGGCCATTTCATCCAGCTGCCCGAAGGAATATTCCTGCCCTTCCCGCATCCACTGACGCCGGCTTTCCTGTACCAGCCACAGTCCGATAATATTTTTTAAAAAAGACGTTTCCCCGCCGCAGGCGCCCTCGTTGGTGATATTGTACGCCGCGGAACGAGCGTCGATCACCGGGCTTTCCAGTTGGGTGCCAAACAGCGACCAGGTGCCGCAGCTGACAAAGATAAAGTCCTTTTCCCGGGCCGGTACGGCCGCCAGGGCGCACTGGGTATCGTGCCCCGCCACGGCCACCACGTCCAAAGGCTTTACTTCCAGCTCGCTGCAGATACGCCCGTCCAAAGGCCCCAGCACCGTGCCGGGCTGGATCACCGGAAGGAAAATCTTCTCCGGCAGGCCAAGCCCCCGGATCAGTTCCCGGGACCAGTCTTTGGCCACAGCGTCCAGAAGCTGCGTGGTGGACGCCATGGTGTACTCGCTGCTGGCCGTGCCGCACAGGCCATAGTTAAACAGGTCCGGCATAAGCAGCAGTTTTTCCGCCCGGTCCAGAAGCTCCGGCCGGTTCTGCGCCAGCGACAAAAGCTGGAACGCGGTATTGATCTCCATGAACTGGTTGCCCGTAATCTCATAGATCCGGTCCCGGTCCACCTTTTGCCAGGCTGCTTCCAGCATCCCCGCCGTCCGGCCGTCCCGGTAATGCACGGGATTTTCCAGCAAAAATCCCTGTTTATCGATGAGCCCGAAATCCACGCCCCAGGTATCCACGCCGATGCTGTCCGCCTTCCCGTAAGCCTGGGCTTTTTTGATCCCGGTTTTCAGTTCGTGGAAAAGGCGCAGGAAATCCCAGAACATGGTGCCCCCCAGCCACACCGGTTCGTTGACGAACCGGTGCACCTGGCTGGTCCGGATGCGGGAACCGTCATATTCGCCCAGCATAACCCTTCCGCCGGACGCCCCGTAATCCGCTGCCAGTATTTGTTTTTTCATCTGCTTCTCCCTTATTTCTTGTACAGAGGACCGAAGTTCGCGCATGCGCGGTAATCCTGTCCTTCTTTATCCATGCCGAAAGCGTTCCATGCGGCGGGACGGAAGATTTCCTTTTCCTCCACATTGTGCATGCTTACCGGGATGCGCAGCATGGAGCACAGGGTGATCAGGTCCGCGCCGATATGGCCGTAGCTGATCGCGCCGTGGTTGGCGCCCCAGTTGTTCATCACGTCATAGGCGGTGGCAAAAGCGCCTTTGCCGGTGGTCCTGGGTGCAAACCAGGTGCAGGGCCAGGTGTAGTCGGTACGCTTCCAGAGTTTATCGGATACTTCATCCGGCAGCTTGATGGTCCAGCCTTCCGCGATCTGCACCACGGGGCCCAGTCCCTTCACCAGGTTCAGGCGCAGCATGGTAACGGGCATCTCTGCTTCCGTCAGGAAACGGGAAGAATAGCCGCCGCCCCTGAAATAACCGAAGTCCGCTTCGTTCCAGGTGGTTGCTTCCAGAATGGCTTTCTGGTCCGCCTCGGTCACTTCATACCAGGGCTTCATCACGCCGTTGCCGTTTTCGTCCTTCGCCTGTCCGCAGGCATCCAGGCAGGCCGCGCCGGAGTTGATCAGGTGGATGAATCCGCCCGCCTCTTTCGCCTTGCCTTCCAGTTCATAGCCGGTAGCCTTGCGCACCGCTTCCGGGCTCCAGTAAGTCCGCACGTCCGCAAAGATCTGCGCACGGTTGGTCAGAAGTTTCATAAACAGCATGCCAAGGCCGTTTAATACGTCGTTTTCCGTTGCAAGGATATAGGGTTCCCGCGCCCCGTTCCAGTCAAAGGAAGTATTGAGCATCGCTTCGGGGAAGTCGCAGTTGGGATAAAAGTCCGTCCACTGTCTCTGTCCCTGGAAGCCGGCCGCGATGGCGTTGTGACCCACCATTTCCTCTTCCCGGCCTTTTGGCAGGTTGGGATTGCCGTTCATCAGGTCTTTGATGATGCACATCATCTTCACCACGAACTCCCAGTCTTTTTCCTTCTGTTCCGCAGTCTTCTGGATCTCGGCAGGGTTTTTGTCAAATCCTTCTTTGCAGTTTGCCTTCACCCAGGCAAGGGCCTTCTCGTATTCCGCCTTGTCGTAAATTTCCTCCGTCATGCGGCGGATGATCTCCACCTCGTCCACGGATTCCACGCGCATCCCCAGATATTCTTCAATAAAGGAAGAATCAATAATGGAGCCGCCGATGCCCATGCAGATGGAACCGATCTGCAGATAGGATTTGCCCCGCATGGTAGCCGCCGCCACGGCAGCCCGGCCGAACCGGAGAAGCTTTTCCTGTACGTCTTCCGGGATGCTGGTGTCGTCCGCTTCCTGCACGTCATGTCCGTAAATCCCGAAAGCGGGCAGGCCCTTCTGCGCATGGGTCGCCAGGACGGATGCCAGATACACTGCGCCGGGACGTTCCGTTCCGTTAAATCCCCAGACGCCTTTGATGGTATGGGGATCCATATCCATGGTCTCCGCGCCGTAGCACCAGCAGGGCGTCACGGTCAGGGTAATGGCCACTCCTTCCTTGCGGAACTTGTCCGCGCAGGCCGCCGTCTCCCCTACGCGGCCGATGGTGGTGTCCGCAATCACTACTTTTACGGGCTCCCCGTTGGAATAGCGGAGATTTTCCGTAAACAGCTTCGCAGCCGCCTTCGCCATGTTCATGGTCTGTTCTTCCAGGGATTCCCGGACCTTCATGTACCCCCGTCTTCCGTCGATGGTGGGACGGATGCCGATTGCCGGGTAATCCCCGATCAGTCTGTTCTTTGCCATATCGATACCTCCTTGTTTTCTGCGCCCTTCCGGCGCGGTTTTCCGATACTTTCAGTTTACCATTTCCCCATTCCTGCCGCCAGTGCTATAATGGTAAAAATCAGTAAAATATTCACTTTCCTTTTTCACGGAGGCAACCATGCACTATCTGGATTACCGGGAGGACCGGGTTCACGGGACCGCGGATTTTCCCTTTGCGTTCTACCACATTGAAGAAGGGCATCCCCGCTATGAGATGCCCTTCCACTGGCACCGGGAAGTGGAAATCATCCGCATCCTGGCCGGTACCTTTTCCTGCTGTCTCGACGATGAGACGATTTTGCTCAAAACAGGGGATATTCTCTTTGTCAATCCCGGCGTAATCCATTCCGGCACTCCTTCTTCCTGCGTCTATGAATGCGCAGTGTTCGATCCGTCCGCCCTGCTGATGCAGGCGGGAAGCTGCCGGGAGCCCATCCGCCTGCTCACCGATCCCGGCACCCGCATCCGGCCCCTCTTTTTCCCGGACCACCCTGCGGCCGGTCCCGTCCGGCGGCTTTTTTCCTGCGCGGCAAAAGAGGGCCCCGGACAGGAGCTGTTTTTGCTGGGCGCCCTCTTTGAACTGTTCGGCGTCCTGTATGCCGGACACTGCTATGAAATCGTGGAAAATCCGGGCGACCGCCATGTGGGCCGGATCCAGGCCCTCAAGCCGGTGCTGGAATTCATCGACCGGTCCTACAAAAAGCCCATCACCCTGGAAGATCTGGCCCGGCTGGCCGGGATGTCGCCCCGGTACTTCTGCCGCTTCTTTTATGCCTTTATCCACCGCACCCCCATCGACTACCTGAATTATTACCGGGTGGAGCGGGCCTGTCTGCTGCTGGCCTCTTCCGACCTGACAGTCACGGAGGCCGCCTATCGGTGCGGGTTTAACGACAGCAGCTATTTCGGGAAGGTTTTTCGGAAGTATAAGGGAATTTCACCGAAGCAGTATCAGCTCCAAAACGCCCGAAAGCCTTTGTCATGACCTCCGCACCGTTTTTCTCAGCGCAGTTCCCCCACTGCCGGGTTCATGCTGATGGACAAAATGGTATCCATCCCGTGCAGGGAAATGAATTTATCCCCGCAATCCCACTTCCAGTTCCTGCTGCCGCCCTCCGAAGTGACAGAATCGTAGGCAGGCTCAGTTCCTGTAAATTCCGTCAAGCGATCCGCCCACTGCCGCGCCTCTTCTTCCGGCACTGTCCGTTCGCCGTCCTCCAGCCAGATGGAAACCGAATTTACCACCCCGTTTTCGTCGCAGCTGGTATAGACAGGATACTCCTGCCCAAAGAGCGTTACGGCATAAATTCTTCCGATGTAAAAGCTCCTGTCTTCCGTCCAGTTTTCTTCTCCTCCGCCCAGCAGATCTGCCGTTTCAGCGTCTCCCATCCCCAAAAGGGCCGCAAGGGATTCAAAATCCGCCTCCGGGACAGGGGATTCCTCCTCCGTTTGCGCGGGTTCCGCTGTCCGGGAAGGCTCCTCCTGCGAAGAATATGTCTGTGTTTCCTGAACGGTTCCCGTCTCCTCCGGCAGTTTGGATTCCCCGCAGCCGGCCGATGCTGTCAGGACAACGGCCAAAACTATACCCCCGATCATCCATTTCATCTGTCGTCCATTCCTTTCAATAATTGATTCCCTGAATCGCCAGCGCTCCGTTTACCACGCCAAAGATCACGTTAGGGCCGTCTCCCGTGGAAAGGACGAAGCCCGCCATGCTGGGAGAAAGGGCAGTCTCATCCGCATTTCCCACGGATTCCACGAATTCCGGCGTAAAGATCTTCTCTGCCCCTAAAGCCAGGAACTCCTCTTTCGAAGCCGGCGTAGCGCTTTCCCCTTCAAAACCCACGTACACGGGATATGCGGTCAGATCTGCCAGCGCCTCCAGATCCTGGGCATTCACCGCCTCCTTTACCTTTTTGCCGAATTCCGCCGCTGCAGCGCTGTCCACAGCGAAATTGTCCTCGTATCCGGCTTCGTTTTCCGCAGAAGTGCTGCTCTCAGACTGTGCCGTTTCTTCCGG
>CALWGP010000094.1 GCA_944380095.1 uncultured Lachnospiraceae bacterium
ACCGGGGAAGGGGAAAGGGACGAATACGGGAACCTGCTTTTTGCAGGAACGGTCCTGTATGAATATGCGGAATATCAGGTGGAGGACGGTATTTATACGCCCACCGGGCGGACTTCCGGATCTTCGGACACTGCAGCAGCAGAAGAGGGGACCGGCGGGCAGTTGTGGGAGAATCAGGAAGAAGAGGCTGTGCTGTCCGTCATCGGGGTACTGGCTGACAACGGGCTGCAGGCGGATTCCCTGGACCAGCCTACACAGTTTACCGATCAGGAGGCAGTGTGGCAGGCGCTGGAACAGGGATTGCTTGACGCTGTCACGGGGCGGGTGAAAGAACACGACTTTTCGTCCTGTGCGCTGGTGTATCCTTCGGCGGAATGGATTTCGGCGGATGGAGGAATCTGGACGGTAGCGGCGAAGGACATGGATACGTGCTGGAGGATCACGGAACTTTTACGGGACGCAGGATATTACAGTGACGAGTCGGCAGCGGGAGGATTTCTGGCTTCTCTGGAAATGGGCGAAGCCCACGCCGTTTATCGGGAAAGCGATCCCTTCCTTCGCGGCATAATGGAGCAGTACCTGGTTTATTGGGAGGCACAGACCGGCATGAGCTGGGAGATCGTTGACGAATAAGCCCTCTTTTTTGTATACTGGATAGCAGAAAAAGGAATGCTGAAAATAAGGAGGGATTTATGGATGTATGACCTGGTTATTATCGGTTCCGGACCGGCGGGCCTGGGCGCTGCGGTATACGGGAAGCGGGCGGGTTTTTCCACGCTGGTGCTGGAACAGGCGCCCATGAGCGGGGGACAGATTTTAAATACCTATGAGGTGGACAATTATCTGGGACTGCCGGGGATCAGCGGTTTCGATATGGGAATGCAGTTTCGGGAACACGCGGAAAAACTGGGCGCACAGTTTCGGGAGGCGGAAGTTTTTGGCATCGAAAACGGGCCTGACCGCAAGATTGTAAAGACTTCGGCAGGAGACTTTGAGGCGGGCGCGGTGATCATCGCTTCCGGGGCGACCCACAGAAAGCTGGGCGTCCCCGGGGAAGAAGAGCTTTCCGGGATGGGCGTCTCCTATTGCGCCACCTGCGACGGGGCGTTTTTCAAAGACAGGACCGTGGCGGTGATCGGCGGCGGCGACGTGGCCGTGGAGGATGCCATCTTTCTGGCGCGGGGCTGCAAAAAGGTGTATGTGGTGCACCGGCGGGATGAGCTGCGGGCGGCAAAAAGCCTGCAGGAGCAGCTGTTTGCCCTCCCCAACGTGGAAATGGTGTGGAACTGTACGGTAAACGAGATTCTGGGAACGGAAGCGGTAAGCGGACTTTCCCTGCACGATAAGAAGGAAAACAGGGACCTTGAACTTTTCGTGGACGGCGTGTTTATCGCGGTGGGAATTTCCCCCAACTCCGGCGCTTTTGCCAAAACGGTGAAAACAGACGCAAGCGGCTGGCTGGAAGCCGGGGAGGACTGCGCCACCAGCGTCCCGGGGATTTTTGCAGCCGGGGATGTGCGCACCAAGAAGCTGCGCCAGGTGATCACTGCGGTGGCCGACGGGGCAAATGCGGTGGCCTCCGTCCAGGAATATTTTCTGCACATAAAGGGATGAGCGTTGAAAGGATGCCCCCGCCCAAAAAGCGAACACCATGCTTTTTGGGCGGGGGCATCCCGTTTTTGCATCAGGATTTGAATTTTTACCGGATCACGGCAAAGGATTGGGCGCCCAGGGTCAGCGTCCGGCCTTCGGCCTTGGCGGAACCGATGGAGAAGATCACTTCGCCGGCCGCAGGCAGGGTGCAGGTCTTTTCGCTGCCGTCGGGGTTGATGGCAAGGACCAGATCTCCCCTGCGGTAGACGAAGGGCTGTCCGATCCTGGTCTGCAGCTGGGAAAATTCTGCGTCAGCCTGCAGGTCTTTTTCCCGGTGGCGCAGGGCCAACAGGGCTTTGACGGTGTTAAGCAGGGAGTCGGGATCGTTTTCCTGTCCGGAAACGGTGGGCGCGTCCGGCGCAGGATCTACGGGCAGATACAGGTCGGCTGCGTCGCCTTTGGAGAAGCCCAGGTTTTTGCTTTCATCCCACTGCATGGGGGTGCGGGAACCGGTGCGGGAATAGCCGCCTTCTTTGGTGGGCAGATCCAGATAGCGCATCCCGATTTCATCCCCGTAATACAGATAAGGCACGCCGGGCATGGTAAACAGGAAAGCATAGGCCAGCTTCAGCTCGGGAATGTCCAGGGCCAGGCGGGGACGGTTGGTATCGTGGTTGCAGGTCAGCAGGCAGAAATAGCCGTCTTCCTTCGTATCCAGATACTGGGGCAGATAGTCTTTCAGGAAACGGTTGATATCGCCGCCCGCATCCTTTTTGAAGTAACTGTGATTCTCGCCGTTTTCGTGGTTCTCATAATCCCGCATCAGGGTGGAGTAACCGTTTAAGTGCCAGTTTAAATAAAAGTCCATATGAAATCCCGCTTTCAGGGACTGCTGGGGTACGCCCCACTCCGCCACCAGGGCGGCTTCGGGATATTCTTCGTCCAGCATCCGGCGGACATCTTTCCAGATGGCGCTGGTGCCGGACTTTTTCTCGTCGTCGTTTTTCACCAGGGAGGCGGCCATATCCACCCGGTAGCCGTCACAGCCCAGGTCCAGCCAGAAACGCATCACATCCTTCATGGCTTCCCGGGTGGCGATGCAGTCCGGATGGTCCACGGGCAGCTGCCAGGGCCGGTCAACTCTGTAAAAGCCGTAGTTTAAGGCAGGCTGGCATTTGAAGAAGTTGAGCAGGTATACGCCGCTTCGTTCGCTTTCGCCGCCCACATAAGGGAAGCCCTGTGCGGATTCCCCCCAGGAACGGGTCCAGACGTAGCGGTTGGAATATTCGTTCTTTTCCGCCTTCTGGCTTGCGCAAAACCACTCGTGCTCTTCGGAGGTGTGGCCCGGCACCAGGTCCAACAGTACGTGCATATCCCTTTTGTGCGCTTCGTCAAACAGGCGGACCAGGTCGTCGTTGGTGCCGTACCGGGGAGCCACCTTCTTGTAGTCTCTTACATCATAGCCGGCATCCTTGAACGGGGAATCGAAACAGGGATTGATCCACAGGGCGTTGCACCCCAGGCCGCGGATATAATCCAGCTTTTCGATGATCCCGTTGAAATCCCCGATCCCGTCTGCGTTGGTATCGTAAAAGGACTGGGGATAAATCTCATAAAAAACAGCGTCTTTTAACCACTTGGGCATGATCGTTTCCTCCTTGTCGTACAGGTTTTCCTTCTAAAATAACGATACGATATCCGAAGGAAAAAGTCTTGCAGAATCCTATGAAAAACTAACACGATCCCATTTTGGCACATTCATTGACGGGGGGATTTCAACCGGATATAATGGGGGAAACGGGTGCGAAACTGCCGTTTGAAAGGAAAGGGAAGGGCATGAGGGAACGGGAGATTTCCGATTTCAAGGAACGGGCGGAGCACGGGGATGTGCTGATGCCCATCCGCCGCTATCGGTGCATTGTGCCGAATACATATCAGGATCTGTCCCTGCACTGGCACGAGGAAGCGGAGATCGGATGGATTCAGGAAGGAGAGATCGACTACGATATCAATTTTGAATCCTTCCGGGTACGGAAAGGGGATTTGCTTCTCATCGCGCCCCATATCCTCCATGCGGCCCATGCGGTGCCGGGAAAGAGGATGGTTTCGGAGAGCCTGGTATTTCACCTGGATATGCTGGGCTATCAGACGCCGGACGCCTGCACCATCCGCTGCATCAGCCCGCTGCAAAACGGGAAATACCGCTTTGTGCCCGTGGTGCACAGCGGCCAGCCCGGATACGGGGAGCTGATCGCCTGTATGGAAGAACTGCTGGGCTGTATGCAGCCTAGGGAGGATGCCGTGCCAAAGGCGGAGGAGCCGGCAGAAGAGCTGTACCGCAAGGAGCTTTTGTTTCGTCTGTTCCGTCTTCTTTACCGGTATGGCTATGTGGTAAAAAACGAAAGCGGCCGGGAGGATTTTGCGGCGGAAGAGAAGATGAAGCAGGTGCTGACCTTTATCCGCAGCCACTATGCGGAAGCGCTTACCGTGGGCCAGCTGGCGGGCCTGTGCCACTTCAGCGAGACCTATTTCATGAGCTTTTTCAAGCGTTTTGCCGGGATGACCTGCGTGGAATATATCAATCACTACCGCCTGTCCCAGGCGGCCAGGATCCTGGTGCAGACGGACCGTCCGGTTACGGAAGCGGCCCTGGAGAACGGCTTTCGCAACATTTCCTATTTTAACCGGCAGTTTCGCAGGCAGTACGGCACTACGCCCCGGGAATACCGGAAAGCGGCGGAGGGGCGGCCGTAGCCTGCTTTGGAAAAATAAAAAAGGAGGGCATATCTGTGCGGACACAAAAAAAAGAGGACATTTTCAGGAGGACGGAGTGGTTTCGAAACGACCGGTTCGGGCTGTTTATCCACTGGGGACTTTATGCGATTCCGGCAGCGGGGGAGTGGATGATGTCCACGGAACGGATGACGGTGGAAGAATACGCCCCTTATTTTGACCAGTTTGACCCGGTGGACTTTGATCCCAAAACCTGGGCAAAGCTGGCAAAGGAAGCCGGGATGCGCTATGCGGTGCTGACGGCCAAGCACCACGACGGGTTCTGCCTGTTCGATTCGAAGCTTACGGATTTTAAGGCCACCAACACAAAGGCGGGCCGGGACCTGGTGCGGGAATTTTTGGACGCGTTCCGGGCGGAAGGGCTGAAGGTAGGCTTGTACTATTCTTTGCTGGACTGGCATCACCCGGATTTCCCCAAATACGCGGACGCCAAGCATCCCATGCGCGGCAATCCGGCCTATCGGGACGAAAAGATCGATTTTGACCGCTATCTGGAATATATGCACGGACAGGTGAAGGAACTGGTCACCGGCTATGGGAAGCTGGACATTATGTGGTTCGATTTTTCCTATGAAAATATGACCGGGGAAACCTGGAAGGGCGAACAGCTGGTGGATATGGTGCGCACCTATCAGCCGGACATCGTGCTGGATAACCGTCTGGAAGGCTCCAGCGAATACAACGGCAGCATCGCCTGGGACGAGCCCTACGTATGCAGCGGGGATTTCGCCAGCCCGGAACAGATCATCCCGCCGGAGGGGGTGCGAGACGACGCCGGCCGGGCCCTGCCCTGGGAACTGTGCGCCACCATGAACAACCACTGGGGATACTGCAGTTTCGACCACACCTGGAAGTCTTCGGAAATGCTTATCCGCAAGCTGGTGGAATGCGTCAGCAAGGGGGGCAACATGATTTTAAACGTAGGGCCGGACGCGAAAGGGAATTTTCCGGAAGAGAGCGTGAAGCGGCTCCGGGAAATCGGCGCGTGGATGAAGAAAAACGGCGGCAGCATTTACGGCTGCGGGATCAGCGAATTCCCCAAGCCGGAATGGGGACGCTATACCCAGAAAGGCAATCATGTCTATGCCCATGTGTATGAGGAACCACTGGGCGCCCTTCCCCTTTACGGGATTTCCCCGGACCGCATCCGGCGGGTGACCATGCTGGCGGACGGCAGCCAGGTGAACCGGGGCGAGGCGTGGAATACGGTGCTCTTTCCCCATATCCCATTTGTCAACTGGGGGGAGGATCCGGTCTTTACCTGGCCTTTGCCGGACCGGACGGACACGGTGCTGGATATCGAGCTTAAGGAGAAGCCGGAATGAAGAATTTTCTGACCTGGCTGGACAAACGGTGGCATCTGTTCCTCATCGGCGGCTGCATCGGCCTGCAGGCGCTGGTGTTCCTGATTTACCGGGAGGACAGTTATCTTACCGTGCAGGATAATCTGGATCTGTTCATCGCCCACTTCCGGGTGATGAGCGAAAACGACGGGTGGTTTTCCCACGGAAAGATCATGCCCATGCTGGGCGGCATCAGCAGGGACTGCTTAAGCAGCGAGTGGAATGTATACAATATCCTCTTTGCTTTTTTGCCGGTTTTTCCCGCCTATATGATCGGCTACTTTCTTAAGATCCTGATCGGGATGGGGTCCTTTGTCCTTCTGGTCAAGGATATCTGGCCTCAAAAGTTTGCCCGTTACCGGCAAATCGCCTGGGCGGCGGGCCTGTGCTACGGGATGCTGCCCCTGTTTCCGGCCTACGGCCTAGCCTTTGCGTCTATCCCGCTGGCGGTGTTTCTCTGCCGCCGGATTTATTTTAGGAAGGGACGGTTCTGGTATGCTGCCCTGTTTTTGTACCCGCTTTTGTCCTATTTTTCCTATTTCGGCTTTTTCCTGCTGGCCTATCTGGCCTGCGCGGTGGTGATTTTATCCATCCGGGACAGGAAATTTTGCGGCAGGCTGGCGGCGGCCCTGATTTTGCTGGCCGCCGGCTATGTGTGCTTCGAATACCGCCTCTTTGGGCAGATGCTCTTTTCGGAT
Organism: uncultured Lachnospiraceae bacterium; assembly: GCA_944380095.1. Taxonomy (GTDB): domain Bacteria; phylum Bacillota; class Clostridia; order Lachnospirales; family Lachnospiraceae; genus Gallintestinimicrobium. The sequence goes on from CALWGP010000094.1 coordinate 6,428, forward strand.
GTGGAAACCATCCGGGCCAGCATGGTGGACACGGACTTAAACGCCGCCGGGATCCTGGGACAGATTTGGGAAGCGTTTGTGCGTCCCGTGTTCCATGCCTCGTCCGACCACGCCCTGTTCGTCCTGCCGGTATGCCTGCTGTTTTTGCTGGCCCGCATGGCACAGCTCATGCGCCGGGGAGAGGGAAAGAAGTTTTGGTCGGAAGGGGTGCTGTGGGTCCTGCTGTTCATCCTGTTTAACTGCATCGTCAACGGGCTGTATTACTGGGGCGGCTTTCGGCGGCTGTTTGAAACCCTGATCCCCCAGCTGAAAGGATTCCAGTTCAACCGGACCACCTTTTTCAATCCTTTCCTGTGGTATGGCGCGTTTTTCCTGGTGCTGAAAGCCCTGTATGACAGCGGGAAACTTTCCTGGAAAAGAGGGGCCAATCTGGCGGCCTGCATCGCGGCGGCGGTGATCCTTCTGACCCCTGCGGTATACAACGAATTTTACTGGACGGTCTATCACCAGGCCTATCGGGCGGTGAAACATACGCAGGTCAATCTTTTGAACTTCCGGGAATATTTCAGCGAGGACCTGATGGAAAGCATCAAGGCGGATATCGGTTATGACGGGGAGTACAGCGCGGGCTACGGCTTAAACCCCGCGGTGCTGGAATACAGCGGGATCGCCACCCTGGACGGTTATCTGGGCTTTTATCCCCAAAGCTATAAGGAGGAGTTCACCAAACTCATCCGGCCCGCCTATGACCGTGTGGAGGAATGGCGGACCTATTACGGGGAGTGGGGGGCCAGGGCCTACCTGTACGCGGGAAGCGGGGAGAGCATCTACAACCCGTACCGCAGCCAGCCCCTGTCGGACGACCGCCTCTATATCGACGGGGACCAGTTTCGAAAGATGGGGGGCCGGTACCTGTTTTCCCGCTACGAGCTGGATGCGGATAACATGGAAGACCTGGGCTTTTCCCTTCGCGGCGTCTATTCCCGGGAAGATTCGCCCTATACCATTTACCTGTATGAAACCGGCGGTTGAATCCGACCCATAAAAATGAAGGGCCGTGGAAAATGTAGCGAAGGTTTGACAAGCGGGAAGGATGATGGTATCATAGCCCTTAGACATGGCCGCCAAAGAAAAGGAAACGCGGCAAACCAAAGAACAGGGGGATTTATCATGCCGATCAGAATCACCAATTTCGCAGGCAAATTCGGATGGAATGCCAGAAAATATTTCCCGAAGCTGGCCAGCGCAAGTTACCTGAAATTCCAGTTTTTGACCAGAGGCAAGATCCAGCAGGATTATATCAAATATTTCATGGAAAGCCCGGAGACGCCCCACCCCCATGTGGTGAACCTGGAGACGATCAACCGGTGCAACTCCACCTGCGAGTTCTGCACGGCCAACAAGCACGCGGAGAAGCGCCCTTTCGCGAAGATGAGCGACGAGATGTACTACAGCATCATCGACCAGCTTCGGGACTGGGGGTATAAAGGTCATCTGACTTTATACGGCAACAACGAGCCCTGGCTGGATACCCGTATCGTGGAGTTCCACAAATATGCCAGGAAAGAGCTGCCGGACTGCTTCATTTTCATGTCCACCAACGGCCTTCTGCTGGATGTGGACAAGGTGAAGTCCATCGTGCCCTACGTAAACCAGCTGATCATCAACAACTATTGCCTGGATATGAAGCTGCACGACAACATCCAGGTGATCTATGATTATGTCAATGCCCATCCGGACGAGTTTAAGGATGTGGATATCCTCATCCAGATGCGCTATCTGAAAGAAGTGCTGACCAACCGCGCGGGCAGCGCGCCCAACAAAAAGGCCACCGAGAAGGTCATCAAGGAAACCTGCCTGATGCCCTTTACGGATATGTGGATTACGCCCACCGGCAAGCTGGGCATCTGCTGCTGCGATAACTTCGAAGTGACCAACTTCGGGGACCTGAACAAGATTTCCTTAAAGGAAGCGTGGAACAGCCCGATTTATCAGCAGCTGCGCATGAAGGTCAAGGACGGCCGCCAGAACTGGGATTTCTGCCGTCACTGCGACTTCATCGACACGAAGCTGCGCACGGACATCGCCAAGGAAGTGCTGCGGCAGAATAAAAAGAAATAAAAAGAAGGAAGCCAAACAGGGGGCTGTGAAAAATGAGAAG
>CALWGP010000095.1 GCA_944380095.1 uncultured Lachnospiraceae bacterium
TACGGCGAAAAAATGAAGGCGTATCTGCGCAGAGGCGCCCGTCCGGTGAGCGGGGAAACGGTTTATCCCAACGAGCGGACGGGATACGGGGCCCTGTGCGCGGCGGAAAGTCTGCCCGGCTAAGTCTGTCCGGGGAAGGATTTCTCTGTTGCGCCCGGGGCCATCCTGGTTTATGATAAAAAGAGATTGGAATCAGGATAGATGAGAGGAAGACAGATGCTGCCGCAACAGTTTACAGAACGAATGAAACATATGCTGGGAGAGGAATTCGGCCCGTTTTATGACAGTTACCAAAAGCCCTGCTGTCGTGCCCTGCGGCTTAACCCGCTCAAGGCAGACAGGGCGTCTTTCCCGGAAAATGCCCCTTTTTTGCTGCGGCAGGTACCCTGGGAAGAAAACGGATTTTATTACGGACAGAAGGACCAGCCCGGGAAGCACCCCTGGCATGAAGCCGGGGTCTATTATATCCAGGAGGCCAGCGCCATGGCGCCGGCAGCCCTGCTGGATGCCCGCCCGGGGGAACGTGTGCTGGATCTGTGCGCGGCGCCGGGAGGAAAGACCACCCAGATCGGCGCGGCCATGAGGGGGGAAGGGATCCTGTTTTGCAATGAGATCCATCCCGCCAGGGCGAAGATCCTTTTGGAAAACGTGGAGCGGATGGGGCTTCGCAACGCGGTGGTGACCAGCGAACCGCCGGAGAAGCTGGCGGAGCATTTTCCGTCCTGGTTTGACCGGGTGCTGGTGGATGCGCCCTGTTCCGGGGAGGGGATGTTTCGCCGGCAGGAGGAAGCAAGGGCGGAATGGAGCCCGGAAAATGTTAAGATGTGCGCAAAAAGGCAGGATATGATTCTGGACAGTGCGGCGCAGATGGTGCGGCCGGGCGGCAGGCTGGTTTATTCCACCTGTACGTTTGCGCCGCTGGAAGATGAAGGAAGCGTCAGCCGTTTTTTGCACAGACACCCGGAGTTTTCCATTGTGCCGGTGCCAAAGGAGAACGGGATGCGGGACGGACGTCCGGACTGGGTTTTGCAGCCCTGCAAAGGGCTGGAAGGCACCGTCCGTCTGTGGCCCCACTGCCTGGAAGGGGAAGGGCACTACGCAGCCGTGCTTCAAAAGGAAGGATACGGATACGATGTCGCAGCCCCAGGCCGTTTCGGCCTGCAAAAAGGCATCCCGGAAAAAGACTGCCAGGAATATTTCCGCTTTGAAAAAGAGACGCTGACCGTGCGCCTGCAGGGGGTGTTTCTGCGGTTTGCAGACCAGCTGTATCTGGCGCCAAAGCAGCTGCCGTCCCTGGCAGGGCTTAGGGTGCTTCGCCCGGGACTGCACCTGGGCACACTGAAAAAAGGAAGATTTGAGCCGTCCCACGCCCTGGCGCTGGCCCTGTCCGCAAAAGAGGCGCTGCGGACCCATCCCGTCTTTGCGGACAAAGGGGACGCGCAGGAGTGGATCCGCGGAATGACACTTTCCGCCGACGGGGAAAAGGGCTGGTATTTGGTCACCGTGGACGGTTACAGCTTAGGCTGGGGGAAACTGGCCGGGGGTATTTTGAAAAATCACTATCCCAAGGGATTGCGCAGATAGAAGATGGACAGACAGGAGGAGCGAAATGAGATATACACTGGATTATGACAAGTACGCGTCTTTGGCCAGACAGGCCGCAGCGGAGGGCTGCGTCCTTTTGCGCAACGAACAGGAGGCGCTGCCCATACGGGAAGGGGAACGGGCAGCCGTTTTCGGCCGGGCGCAGTTTCACTATTATAAAAGCGGGACTGGATCCGGGGGGATGGTAAACGCCCCTTACGTGGCGGGCATTTTGGACGGGCTGAAAGAAAGCGGCGTCGCCGTCGAAGAAAGCAGTCAGGAGAAGTACCGGGAATGGCTGCAGACCCATCCGTTTGACGAAGGGGAAGGCTGGGCGCAGGAACCCTGGAGCCAGGAGGAGATGCCGGTGAGCCGGGAGATGGTGCAGAAGGCCGCCGATGCTTCGGACCTTGCCCTGGTGGTCCTTGGACGCACGGCGGGAGAGGACCAGGACAACAGCGCTGCGCCGGGCAGCTACCTGCTCACCCGGGAGGAAGAGAACCTTCTGGAAACCGTGTGCAGCGTTTTTCGGCGGACTGCGGTAGTGCTCAACGTGGGCAATATTATCGATATGAAATGGGTGGAGCGCTATCGGCCCCAGGCGGTTTTGTATGTCTGGCAGGGCGGGATGGAAGGCGGCCGGGGCGCGGCCGACGTACTGTGCGGCAGGGTGAATCCCTGCGGCAAACTGGCGGACACCATCGCTGCCGATATCGGGGATTATCCGTCTTCTGCCCATTTCGGGGATGCCGTGCGCAACTTCTATGCGGAAGATATTTATGTGGGATACCGCTATTTTGAGACCTTCGCCCCCGAAAAGGTCGTTTATCCTTTCGGCTTCGGGCTTTCCTACACCCGTTTTTCCATTTCCGCCAACGTGCAGGAAACGGACGGGGCAGGGGTCCGTCTCTGTGTGCGGGTAAAAAACGAAGGAAATAGGGCGGGCAAGGAAGTGGTGCAGATTTACCTTTCCAAGCCCCAGGGGAAACTGGGACAGCCGTCTTACAGCCTGGCTGCTTTTGCCAAAACCACCCTGCTTGGGCCCGGGGAGGAGGAAGAGCTGGAACTGTCCATCCCGCTGCAGCAGGCTGCTTCCTTCGATGACAGCGGCGTTACGGGCCATAAAAACTGCTATGTGCTGGAGGAAGGGGAGTACGTCATTTTTGCGGGCAGCAGCGTGCGGGATGCAAAACGGGCGGGCAGCTTTCCCGTAAAAGAGCTGCGTGTGGTAAAAGAATGCGAAGAGGCCATGGCGCCCGTGCTGCCCTACCGGCGGCTTAGGCCGGTAAAAAAAGGCGGCGCCCTTTTTGAGGAGGGGTGGGAAGATACCCCGCTTCGGACGCAGGATCCCATGGAACGGCTCTTAAAGGAAATCCCCAGGGAAGCGGACTACACCGGGGACAGGGGCATCCGGCTGGCGGACGTGTGCGACAAAAAGGCTTCCCTGCAAGATTTCCTGGCCCAGCTTTCCGACGAAGACCTGGCCTGCATGGTCCGGGGCGAGGGAATGTGTTCCCCCAAGGTGACCCCGGGTACGGCGGCGGCCTTCGGCGGTGTGACGCAGCGCCTTAAGGAGTTTGGGATTCCCGTGGCCTGCTGCGCGGACGGCCCTTCCGGCATCCGGATGGACTGCGGGACGCCTGCTTTTTCCATGCCAAACGGCACCCTGCTGGCCTGTACGTTCAACCAGCAGCTGGTCGAAGAACTGTATCGGATGGAAGGGATGGAACTTCGCAAAAACCGGGTGGACACCCTGCTGGGACCGGGAATGAACCTGCATCGAAATCCCTTAAACGGCCGGAATTTTGAATATTTTTCAGAGGATCCCCTCCTTACCGGGAAAATGGCGGCGGCCCAGTTAAGAGGGATGGCGAAATACGGCGTCACGGGCACAATCAAGCATTTTGCCTGCAACAACCAGGAATACCGGCGGCACGACGCGGATTCTGTGGTATCCCAGCGGGCGCTTAGGGAACTGTATCTGAAAGGATATGAAATCGCGGTAACGGAAGGCAGCGCTTACAGCATCATGTCCACCTACGGGCCGGTCAACGGCATCTGGACCGCGGGCAATTACGACCTGCTCACCGTGATCCTGCGCGGGGAATGGGGCTATCAGGGAATGGTCATGACCGATTGGTGGGCGAAAATGAACGATGAGGGACAGCCCGGGACCAAAGAGAATACGGCCGCCATGGTGCGGGCGCAAAACGACGTCTATATGGTGGTGTCCGATTCGGCCTCCAATTCCGGGAAAGACAATACCATGCAGGCGCTGAAAAAGGGCGCCATTACCCGGGCCCAGCTGGTGAGAAACGCCGCCAATATCTGCCGTTTCCTGATGCGTTCCCCGGTGATGAACCGCTTTTTGGACCGGGAATTCGACTGCTGCGAGGTAAAGAATGACTTCGCTGCCCAAAATGACTTTGCCGGTATCCTGGACCGTGTGCGGGTGGACGGCTGCGCGGACCTGGCGGTGGACGCCCTCGGTACCCGCAAGGGGACCTCGGCCTGCTATGTTTTGACCTTTGCGGATTCCGGGAAATACAGACTTTCCTTCCGGATGAAATCCGACGCGGGGGAACTGGCGCAGATGCCCATGTCCGTCTTTTTAAACAATCAGCTGGCCGGCACGATTACCATTACCGGAAGCAGCGGGAAATGGCTGGAGAGGACCATACAGCTGGACGCAGCGGCGGGCCCGGAACTTTATCTGAAACTGTTTTTCGGGGAGGGCGGAATTGCCATGGGCCGGATTTGGATTGAAAAAATATAAGGCAGGGGTAGCATATGAAGGACAAAAAAGGGTTCCTCCTTCTGGCGGTACTGGCCGTGTCGGCCTGTCTGGCAGGCTGCAGCACCACGGCGGGGGAAAATCTGCTGCAGGGAATGGATCAGATCGGGCAGATGGATTATGAAGGAGCGCTCAAAAGTTTTGAAGCGGCTACGGTGAACAAGGAAAATATGCGGCAGGTTTACCGGGGGCAGGGGCTTGCCTATCTGGGGCTGACGGATTATGAAAACGCGGCCGCCTGTCTGGAAAAGGCGCTGGACCTGGGCGGCCCTGTCCCGGACCAGCTGGATTTCGATATCAATTATTACCTGGCTACCGCATATTACAAGGGCGGACAGACAGAGAAAGCCATAGCGGTATATACGGCGATTACGGATCTGCGCCCGCAGGAGAAAGACGCCTGGTATCTGAAGGGGACCATGGAGCTGGAACTGGGACAACAGGATCAGGCGGCGGCGGATTTTGACCGGGCCGTAGCGGTGGACGAAAACGATTACGATATGCGGATCGATATTTTCTGCAGCTGCAGCAAATACGGCTACGGGGAAATGGGAAGCCCTTATCTGGAAGAAGTGGTGGCGGACGATTCCCTGCGGCTGTCGGATTACGACCGGGGCAGGATCCAGTTTTATCTTGGCAACTATGAAGAAGCCAAGACCTGTCTGGAAAGCGCCCAGGGCAGCGGCGGCGCGGACGTGGCTTCCCTTTTGGGACAGACCTATGAAAAGCTGGGCGACTATAACTACGCGGCCAGTGTCTACAGCAGTTATCTGGAGGGCAACCAGGCGGACGCCCAGATTTACAACCAGCTGGGCCTGTGCAGGCTGCAGACCGGGGATTACGAGGCTGCCCTGGAAGCCTTTGAGGCGGGCATTGCCGTGGAAGGCAATGCGTCCATGCAGTCTTTGCGGTTCAACCGGATTGTGGCCTATGAATATCTGGGTCAGTTTGACCAGGCAAAGCTGGCCATGGAGCAGTATCTGGCGCTGTATCCAGACGACGAAAATGCGCAGAGGGAGTATACCTTTTTAAAAACCAGATGAAAATACGCGCATCCTTTGCGCAGGACAAAAGCGGGACACAAGATTATGTGTCCCACTTTTGTATACATCACAATATCTGGTATATCTGCATTGACTTTATGGGGGACGGGTGCTACAATCATCGTATCGGCCATTTGCAAAAAAGGGAATCAGGAGGATAAGGGGGAAAGGTTATGTTTCAGGTAATCAAGAGGGACGGAAAGATCGCGGACTTTACGCTGACCAGGATCAGCGATGCCATCGTAAAGGCGTTTGACGCTACCCAGATGCAGTATAACAGGGATATTATCGACCTGCTGTCTTTGCGGGTGACAGCGGATTTCCAGGAAAAAGTGAAGGACGGACGCATCCATGTGGAAGATATCCAGGACAGCGTGGAGAAGGTGCTGGAGCAGGCCGGATATGCGGAGGCGGCGAAGGCCTATATCCTGTACCGCAAACAGCGGGAGAAAATGCGCGCCATGAAGTCCACGATCCTGGATTACAGGGATGTGGTCAACAGTTATGTCAAGATTGAGGACTGGCGCGTAAAGGAAAACTCCACCGTCACCTATTCGGTGGGGGGACTGATTTTAAGCAATTCGGGCGCGGTTACGGCCAATTACTGGCTGTCCGAGATCTACGACGAGGAAATCGCACAGGCCCACCGCAACGCGGATATCCATATCCATGACCTGTCCATGCTTACCGGCTACTGTGCCGGCTGGTCGTTAAAGCAGCTGATCCAGGAAGGACTGGGCGGGATCAGCGGCAAGATTACTTCCGCGCCGGCATCCCACCTGTCCGTGCTGTGCAACCAGATGGTGAACTTTCTTGGGATCATGCAGAACGAATGGGCGGGCGCCCAGGCATTTTCCTCTTTTGATACCTACCTTGCCCCCTTTGTGAAGGTGGACCATCTTTCCTACCGGGAGGTAAAGAAGTGTATCGAGTCCTTTATCTACGGCGTGAATACGCCCAGCCGCTGGGGGACCCAGGCCCCGTTTTCCAACATTACCCTGGACTGGACCGTACCGGAGGATCTGGCGGACCAGCCTGCGCTGGTAGGGGGACGGGAGATGGATTTCACCTACCGGGACTGCAAAGAAGAAATGGACATGATCAATAAGGCGTTTATCGAGACCATGGTGGAGGGGGACGCCAACGGCAGGGGATTCCAGTATCCCATCCCCACCTATTCCATTACGAAGGATTTCGACTGGTCCGATACGGAAAACAACCGTCTTTTGTTCACCATGACGGCAAAATACGGGACGCCCTATTTTTCCAACTATATCAACTCTGACATGCAGCCTTCGGACGTGCGCTCCATGTGCTGCCGCCTGCGGCTGGATCTGCGCGAGCTGCGCAAAAAGACCGGCGGCTACTTCGGCTCCGGGGAAAGCACGGGCAGCGTGGGCGTGGTGACCATCAACATGCCCCGGATCGCTTACCTTTCCGCCAACGAGGAAGAGTTTTACCGCCGTCTGGACCGGATGATGGATCTTTCCGCCCGTTCCTTAAAGATCAAGAGAAACGTGATCACGAAGCTTCTGAACGAAGGGCTGTATCCGTATACGAAGCGCTATCTGGGCAGCTTTGACAACCATTTCTCCACCATCGGCCTGGTGGGGATGAATGAAGCCGGACTTAACGCCGCATGGCTGGGCGAGGATATGTCCCACGAAAAAACGCAGCAGTTCACAAAGGAAGTGCTGGAGCATATGCGCAGCCGCCTTTCCGATTATCAGGAGCAGTACGGGGATTTGTACAATCTGGAGGCGACGCCGGCGGAAAGCACAGCCTACCGTCTGGCAAAGCACGACAAAAAGCGCTGGCCGGAAATTAAGACCGCAGGCAAGCCGGGGGATACCCCTTATTACACCAACTCCTCCCATCTGCCGGTGGACTTTACTTCGGATATTTTCGACGCGCTGGATATCCAGGACCCGCTGCAGACCCTTTATACTTCCGGGACCGTGTTCCATGCGTTTTTGGGGGAAAAGCTGCCGGACTGGAAGGCGGCGGCGAATCTGGTGCGTACCATCGCGGAAAATTACGAACTGCCGTATTATACCATTTCCCCTACCTATTCCATCTGCAGCGAACACGGCTATCTGGCAGGGGAGCAGAAAGTCTGCCCGCACTGCGGCAGGCCTACGGAGGTTTACAGCAGGATCACCGGCTACTACCGTCCGGTGCAGAACTGGAACGACGGAAAGCTGCAGGAGTTTGAAAACCGCAAACTGTACGATATCGGCAATTCCCATATGAAAAAGAAAGCCAGGGCGGCAGCGTTGAACAAAGGTAGTGAACCGGAGGTCAAACAGCCTGCGCCCGTTTCGGAAAGCACAGTGAAATATCTGTTTACCACCAAAACCTGTCCCAACTGCAAACTGGCGAAGCAGTATCTGGACCATGAAACCTACGTGCCGGTAGATGCGCAGGAGCATGCCGACCTTGCCAGGAAATACGGCGTTATGCAGGCGCCTACCCTTGTAGTGGTGGAAGGGGATTCCTGGCAGAAATATGTGAACGCTCCCAACATCCGAAAATATGCGGAAAGCAGGCTGACCAGCTAAACAGGGTTTCCGGCCGGGAAAAGAAAACGACCCTAAAAGGGGGCTGTGAAAAATGAGAAATCACTTTTCACAGCCCTGTCTTTTTGCCTTGTGACCACACGCTTTTCTGGGACACTGTGGTC
>CALWGP010000096.1 GCA_944380095.1 uncultured Lachnospiraceae bacterium
AACGGACTGCCGCTTTTATGGGCTATGGTTTCTTCTTTCATCCAGACTGTACTGTCGGCCTCGGAGTTTCACCGAATCTGCCCCGTCAACACAGTTGACGGCGCTCGTGGGCTGTACCACCGGTTGGGACTTGCACCCGACCCTGAAGAACTTTACCTAATTCATTTTTACCAGACTATCTTAATACACTTCCGGTCATCTGTCAACGGTCCAGGCGCATGGTCAGGCTGATCCTTTTTTTAACGGGATCCACTTCCAGCACCTTCACGTCCACAATATCGCCCACGCTGACCGCCTCCAGCGGATGGCGGATAAAACGGTCCGTAATCCGGGAAATGTGCACCAGGCCGTCCTGATGGACCCCGATATCCACAAAAGCGCCGAAGTCGATCACATTGCGCACGGTTCCCTTTAAAATCATGCCGGGTTTTAGGTCTTTGATTTCCAGCACGTCGCTGCGCAGGATGGGCGCAGGACAATCCAGGCGCGGGTCCCTTGCCGGCTTTTCCAGCTCCTTTAAAATATCCGTCAGGGTAATTTCCCCGATGCCCAGCTGGGCGGCCAGCTCTTTTTTATTCCGGATTTTCTTTTCCAGCACGGCTGCATCCGGCGCGCCTTTCCCGGAAGGATGGGAAGAAACCGCAGTGCGGCTTTCCTGCGTTTCCACCTGCTGCCCTATCTGGCCCATGGCAGCCGCCAGGGCTTTCCCCATGGCTGTGTTGGTATTGCGGATAACGATCTGTTTTCCTCTTCTTTTTGCGGGCTTTTCCTGTTTTTGGCCCGGTCCGGCAGGTTTTTCCTTCGCTTCCTTCTGCAGGCGGCGCACGTCTTCCATGGTCATGTCAAGCTTCTGCAAAAGACGCTGGGTCGCTTCGTAGGATTCGGGATGCACGCTGGTGGCGTCCAGGGGATTGTCCCCGTCTGCAATGCGCAAAAACCCGGCGCACTGTTCGAAGGCTTTGGGCCCCAGTTTGGGCACCTTTAAAAGCTGTCTGCGGTTTGTAAACCGGCCGTTTTCCTCCCGGTATTCCACAATGTTTTTCGCCACCGTTTTGGATATTCCGGAAATATATTCTAGCAGGGAGGCGGAGGCCGTGTTTAAATCCACGCCCACCCGGTTTACACAGTCTTCCACTACGCCCGTCAGGGTCTCGCCCAGTTTCTTCTGGTTCATATCGTGCTGATACTGGCCCACGCCGATGGACCTGGGGTCAATTTTGACAAGTTCCGCCAGCGGATCCTGCAGGCGGCGGGCAATGGAAGCCGCGCTGCGCTGCCCCACGTCAAAATTGGGGAATTCTTCCGTGGCCAGCTTGCTGGCGGAATAAACGGAAGCCCCGGCCTCGCTGACAATCACGTACTGAAGCGGCTTTCCGATTTCTTTGATCAGATCCACAATAATCTGTTCCGACTCCCGGGAAGCGGTTCCGTTGCCCAGGGAAATCAGGGTAATCCCATAAGTGTCGATCAGTTTTTTCAGCTCTTTTTTGGCTTCTTCCACCCGGTTCTGGGGCGCAGTGGGATAAATCACCTTCGTGGCCAGCACTTTCCCGGTAGGATCCACGACCGCCAGCTTGCAGCCGGTCCTGAAAGCCGGGTCCCAGCCAAGCACCACCCTGCCTGCCACAGGGGGCTGCATCAGCAGCTGCTGCAGATTTTTCCCGAAGACGCCGATTGCCCCCTCCTGCGCCTTTTCCGTCAGCTCATTGCGGATCTCCCTTTCAATGGCCGGGGCGATCAGACGGCGGTAGCTGTCTGCCAGCGTCTCCTTTAATACAGGCGCAGTGAAGGGATTTTCCTTTAAAATCACCTTCTTTTCCAGATACTGCAAAATCCTTTCTTCCGGCGCTTCGATCTTCACCGTAAGAAACTTCTCTGCTTCTCCGCGGTTCAGCGCAAGGATCCTATGGCCCGCCGCCTTTTTCACCGGTTCTTCATAGGAATAATACATCTCGTAAACGCTGGCTGCTTTCCCGTCCCGGGCTGTGCTCACGATCTTTCCTTCCGCTTCCGTCAGGCTGCGGATATACATCCGGTAATCCGCGTCGTCCGAAACCGTCTCCGCAATAATATCCATGGCCCCCTGCAGCGCCTCTTTCCCGTCGGCCACTCCTTTTTCTTCGTCCGCATATCGCCGTGCTTCTTCCAAAAGGGGTTGGTCCGTCTCCTGCAAAAGGATAAAATCCGCCAGGCCCTGCAGCCCTTTCTCCTTCGCCACGCTGGCCCTGGTTTTCCTTTTGGGACGGTAAGGGCGGTACAGATCCTCCACCACCACCTGGGTTTCCGCCGCCAGGATTTTTTCCCGAAGCTCTGTGGTCAGCTTGCCCTGTTCTTCTATACTGTTTAATACGGATTCCTTTTTTTCCTCCAGATTGCGCAGATAGGTCAGCCGTTCCTGCAGGCTGCGCAGTACTTCATCGTTCAGGCTGCCCGTCGCTTCCTTGCGGTAGCGGGCGATAAAGGGAATGGTGTTCCCCTCGTCAATAAGCTTTACGGCAGCTTCCACCTGCCAGCGCTCTGTCTTTAGTTCCTCTTTCAGCTTGTTTAAAATATCCATGTCATACCCCTGTCTTCCTGTTTTACCGTACCAGTATAGTGGATTGTCCTCCCTTTTTTCAACCCCTTCCCCAAAATTGTTCTTTTCCCGTTTTTTTCACTTTTTTATTTGTCACTGTATTCAAATCGTGATAAAATGGCGGAAAGTGTATGGAGGGACCTATGGAATTCGAACACAATACCAATGGGGCGCGACAGCCCGAACCGGGAAAAGGATTTGCCATCGCCTGCCTTGTCCTGGGCGCCGCCGCCTTTCTTTGTATCTTCACCATGACCCTGCTTCCCACCGTTTTTCTGGGCTGCCTGTCCATCCTTCTTGGGATTTTGTCCCGGGGAAGCCAAAAGAAGCTGGGCAATTACGCGCTGACAGGCGTCATCGTATCCGCCTGTGCCCTGATCATCAATCTGACCGTGGGGGCATTTTCTTTTTATACTGTTTTTTCCGATCCGGAAATGACCGCCCAGTACTGGCAGATGGTGGATGACGCCTATGAACAGATGACCGGGATGGGCGCCGAAGAATTTCTGGAAAATTACGGGGTGCCCGCAGAGAGCTTCCCGGACTGAAACGGAGGATATTATGAAACCACATCAAACGGCCTCTATGCTGAAGGCGCAGGCAAGAGGGGCCCTTTTGGGGCATTATCTGGCCCTCTGCGGCGCCTACTTTACGCTGGCGCTGCTGCGCTATTTTGTCACCGCGCCCATGGGGCTGTACTCGATCCATCCGCCCTTTGGCATGCTTCTTTATTATGGCATTACCTTTGGCGTGGATGTCTTTTTCGGAATTTTCCATGCGGGAATCGCCTTTTTGTTTTTGAGCAACGCCTGCGGACGCCCGGTGTCTTCTCCCGGGGTTTTCATGGGATTTTTCCTCGGGCCCGGGAAGGCCATGCAGATCCAGCTGCTGCCCTCCCTGCTTTTACTGATCCCCAATTCTGTGGCGGACGCCCTTCTTACCCGGTATCTGGCCACCCTGCAGGACCGCTGGCTGTACTGGGGGCTTTTGTGCACCCTGCTGTTTTTGCCTTTCGTCCTGTATGTAAAAATCCTGTATTCCCAGGTTTATTTTATCATGCTGGATTTTCCCGAAATGAGCGCTTCCGAATGCCTGCGCTATTCCCGCCGCCTGATGAAAGGAAACAAAGGCCGCTATCTGTATCTGATGCTCAGTTTCCTGCCCCTGATGCTCCTTGGCGTGCTCACCTGCGGAATCGGCCTTCTGTATGTCTATCCCTACCGGCAGCAGACCTACGCTACGTTCTATCTGGATCTTGTGGCAAATCAGAAACGGCCCGCTTAAACGCCAAAAACCCTGCAGTCAAGCGCTGACATCTGTGCGCGCCTGACCGCAGGGTTTTTTCTTTTCAAAAAAGCTGTTTTTACTTCCTAATTTGCCTGGCTGTCCGTCTTTTTTGTCTGTATCCACTTCAGATAAGCATTGATAAAGGGATCCAGGCCGCCGTCTAAAACGCCGTCCGCATTGGCTACTTCCTGGTTGGTCCTAAGGTCCTTTACCAGCTTATAGGGCTGCAGCACATAGGAACGAATCTGGTTGCCCCAGGCGATGTCCTTCACTTCCCCGCGGATATCGGAAAGCTTCTCCGCATTTGCCTCCTGCTTGAGCATATACAGCTTGGCTTTCAGCATTTGCATGGCCTTATCCTTGTTCTGGAACTGGGAGCGCTCATTCTGGCACTGCACCACGATCCCTGTAGGCAGATGGGTGATCCGGATGGCGGAAGACGTTTTATTGATATGCTGTCCGCCGGCGCCGCTGCTTCGATAGGTATCGATGCGCAGATCCTCCGGGTTGATCTCGATATCCAGATCCTCTTCGATTTCCGGCATTACATCCAGGGAAACGAAGGAAGTCTGTCTTTTTCCCTGCGCGTTGAAAGGGGAAATCCTGACCAGACGGTGGACGCCTTTTTCGGACTTCAGATAGCCGTATGCGTTCATACCGTTTACCTGGAAGGTCACGGATTTGATCCCCGCTTCCTCCCCGTCCAGATAATCCAGCACTTCCACCGCAAAGCCCTTTTTCTCCGCCCAGCGGGTGTACATCCGATACAGCATGCTGCACCAGTCGCAGCTTTCCGTGCCGCCCGCCCCGGCATTTAATTTCAGAATTGCATTGTTCTTATCATATTCGCCGGAAAGAAGGGTTTCAATCCGGAGGGCATCCAGTTCCTCAATAAAGCCGTCCAGCTCCGTCCTAATCTCGCCGGCCAAGTCCTCGTCTTCTTCCTCATATCCCATTTCGATCAGCGTCTCGATATCGGAATACTGGGTTTCCAGCTTTTCACAGAGTTCCTTTGTGTCCTTTAAATTTTTCAGTTCCTTCATCTTGCGGTTCGAGGCGTCCGGGTCATCCCAGAATCCGGGCGCTTCCATTTCCATTTCCAGCTCCTCGATCCGCTTGCTCTTTCCTTCCAGGTCCAGGGAATCCTTCACTTCTTCCAGCGTGCCCCGATAGCCCGCAAGTTCTGTTTTCATCTGGTCCAATTCAACGATTGCCATTGATTCTCTCCACCTTCTTACCGATTGCGTCCGCAGCAGTTTTTATATTTCTTACCGCTGCCGCAGGGACAGGGATCGTTGGGATAAATCTTCACATTCTCCCGCTTCACCGGCTTTCTGGGGCCGGAATCGTCCTTGTTCGTCCCGGTCACCTTCGCCACCTGTTCCCTTTCCACTTTCTGTTCAATGCGGATATGGTACAGCACTCGGACCGTATCTTCCTTAATGCCCTGCGTCATGTTTTCGAACATCTCATATCCGCTCATCTTATATTCTACCAGGGGATCCCTCTGTCCGTAAGCCTGCAGGCCGATCCCCTGCCGCAGCTGTTCCATATCGTCAATATGGGTCATCCATTTGCGGTCAATCACTTTCAGCAAAATCACGCGCTCTGCTTCCCGGATCATCTCCGCTTCCGGGAATTCCGCTTCTTTTGCCTCATACAGCTTCACAGCCTCTTCCTTCAGCTGCTGTTTCAGGATATTTTTCTTACCCTTGCCGACCCGCTCTTTTGTCACGGGCGCCAGGGGGATAATGGGTAAAAGCAGGCTGTTGAGCTCGCCAAAATTCCAGTCGTCGATATCGGAATCTTCGCCGATCACCATGTCCACCGTGCTCTCCACAATATCCGTGATCATCTTGTAAATCACTTCGCGCATGCTTTCGCCGTCCAATACGCGGCGGCGCTCCGCATAGATGATCTCCCTTTGTTCGTTCATCACCTGGTCGTATTCCAGCAGGTTCTTTCTGATGCCGAAGTTGTTGCCCTCGATCTTCTTCTGGGCGTTTTCAATTGCCTTGGTCAGCATCCTGTGCTCGATTTCCTGTCCTTCCGGAATCCCGAGGGCATTGAACATGGAAATCATCTTCTCGGAGCCAAAGAGACGCATCAGGTCGTCTTCCAGGGAAATATAAAACTTGGATTCACCGGGATCACCCTGACGTCCGGAACGGCCGCGCAGCTGGTTGTCAATCCGTCTGGACTCATGGCGCTCCGTGCCGATGATCTTCAGGCCGCCCGCAGCCCTGGCTTCCTCGTCCAGCTTGATATCCGTACCACGGCCCGCCATGTTGGTGGCAATGGTAACGGCGCCGTGAATACCGGCGTCCGCCACGATTTCCGCTTCCAGCTCATGGAACTTGGCGTTGAGCACCTTATGCTGGATCCCTTCCCGGCGCAGCATGCCGGAAAGCTCCTCGGAGGCTTCGATGGTAATGGTGCCCACCAAAACAGGCTGTTCCTGTGCATGCGCCTCTTTCACAGCCTCCACAATGGCATGCAGCTTCTCTTTCCTGGTCTTGTAAACCGCGTCGTGATGGTCGATCCGGATCACGGGACGGTTGGTGGGAATCTCCACTACGTCCATGCCGTAAATATCCCGGAATTCCTTTTCTTCCGTCAGGGCGGTACCTGTCATGCCGCACTTCTTTTCGAATTTATTGAAGAAGTTCTGGAAAGTAATGGTAGCCAGCGTCCTGCTCTCGCGCTTCACCTTTACATGTTCCTTCGCTTCAATGGCCTGGTGCAGACCGTCCGAATACCGGCGTCCCGGCATAATGCGGCCCGTAAATTCGTCCACAATCAGCACCTGGTCGTCTTTTACCACATAGTCCTTATCCCGGTGCATCAGATTGTGGGCGCGCAGCGCCAGAATAATGTTGTTCTGGATTTCCAGATTCTCAGGATCCGCCAGGTTCTCAATGTGGAAGAACTTCTCCACCTTGCTGATCCCCTCCGCGGTAAGGTTTACCACTTTATCCTTCTCGTTGACAATAAAGTCGCCGGTTTCCTCCTGCTCCACGCCCATAATGGCGTCAATCTTGGACAGGTCTGCCACATCGTCCCCGCGCTTTAACTGCCGGGCCAGGATATCGCAGGCCTCATACAGGCTGGTGGATTTCCCGCTCTGGCCGGAAATGATCAGCGGGGTGCGGGCTTCGTCGATCAGCACGGAGTCCACCTCGTCGATGATGGCATAGTGCAGATCCCGCAGCACCAGCTGCTCTTTGTAAATGGCCATGTTGTCGCGCAGATAATCAAATCCCAGCTCGTTATTGGTCACATAGGTGATATCGCAGGCATAAGCCGCCTTTCTTTCCTCCGGCTTCATGCTGTTTAACACAACGCCTACCTTCAGACCCAAAAACTCGTGGACCGCCCCCATCCATTCCGCGTCGCGGGCTGCCAGATAATCGTTTACCGTAACCACATGGACGCCTTTTCCTTCCAGGGCGTTCAAATATGCGGGCAGGGTGGAAACCAGCGTCTTTCCTTCACCGGTCTTCATCTCCGCAATACGGCCCTGGTGCAGGATGATCCCGCCGATCAGCTGGACCTTGAAGTGTTCCATATTCAGGACGCGCTTTGCCGCTTCACGGACAGTGGCATATGCCTCCGGAAGCAGGTCATCCAGCGTCTCCCCGGCCGCCAGCCGGTTCTTATATTCCCTCGTCTTTTCACGAAGCTGCTCGTCGCTCAGCTCCTGCATCGCGGGACGCAGCTTCTCGATACGCTCCACAATCGGCGCAATCCTTTTAAGCTCCCGCTCACTGTGAGTCCCAAAAACCTTTTCAATTACGTTCATGCATTTATTCTCCAATCGCTTCTAAACATGCATCCAGACAAATCCGAAGTACATTTTAGCAGATAACCCCCTAAAAAGCAAGGCGCCGCCCCGCCTCCCCTCCTTTTGTAACAAAATGTTAACATTTTTCCCACAATGAGCCGGGCAAAAGCTTCCATCCATATCCCAGACGGGGAGCTTGCTCACCGGATGGGTATGGATGGACGCTTTTATGCGGCGAATGCCGCATAGCGAGAAAGCTCTGCTTTCGAGCTTGCCCGGCGGCGGACCGGCAAAGAAAACGCCATATCCCGGACGGGGAGCTTGCTCACCGGATGGGTATGGATGGACGCTTTTATGCGGCGAATGCCGCATAGCGAGAAAGCTCTGC
>CALWGP010000097.1 GCA_944380095.1 uncultured Lachnospiraceae bacterium
GTTTCGGACAGTTCTTTTAAAAGCTTTAACTGGGGTTCGAACCCGGGACGGATGTTTTCCCAGAGGAAATTGTTTTCCTGCCCCACCTGGGCATAGCCGACGCCGCAGCGGTCCTCCCGGGTCAGACAGGAAAAATACCAGGCAATGCGATCCGGATCCCGGCCGTTGGTACAGCAGGGTTCCAGGGTGTAAACCCCGGACAGCCCTTTTCGCACATCCTGCTCGAAAGAAAAGACCGGGTCCGGGGAAAGCAGGCGGAACATGGCTACCGGAAGCTGGCCGGAAAGGGTCTGGGCGGGCAGATATTCGTTCCGGCGGGAAGGATAGTAGATGCCGTTGGGATAGCCTCCCCAGAGGGTAAAGCCATCGGTGCCCATCTGGTCCCGGCAGATGGCCGCGCCGAGGATCCCGTAGCGGCTTTGGGCATGGGACAGGGTGACGGGATCCAGCACCCAGGAGCCGATGGTTTTGGGATAAAACCCGAAAATCCCGAAAAAGTCCTCCATATAGGCGTCCACCAGACGCTTCCTGTCTTCGGGGTCATAGCCTACGCTGTAGGCGCTGTCCACCCGTTCGTCGAACGTATCGGAATCCCTGCCGGGAAACGGGACGCCTGCCCGCCGGCACAGGGGTTCGGAGATTTCCCACCAGGCGGCGATTTCGTCGTTGGCGTCGGTATTCTTTTTTAAAAGTCCCTGATAGCGCGGTTCCATCAAGGCGTCGTATTTGAGCGCAAAGGTGGAAGGCAGCCCGTACTGTTTCAGCAGCCGGATCTGCCGCGCAATGGTGTCAAAATCCGCCTCCAGAAACTCGCTGGGCTCCTGATGGGACATGCGGATGAAGTTGTAGATGTTGACGATGGTCGTCTTTTTGGGCGTCATGGAAAATCTCCTGTCTTTTTTGGCCTGCGCCTTTTGGATTCCTGCCTTTTTGCCCTGGCCTAAGCTGCGGGTTCAGTCTTTTGCGGGCGGGTATTCGTTGCACAAAAGCCGGTAAGGGGGCTCGTCTTCTTCAATGGTGGGAAAACGTCCCACGGAGGCGTAAAACCGGTTGTCCGCGTTGTCGTCGTTGCACATGGAAACTTCGCCAAGAAGCACAGGGCCCGTGCCCGGTTCCAGGGAGAAGTCGTGATACAGATAGGGGGTCACGGTAAGGGACTGCCCGGGACAGAGACGGATCTGCGTCCCTGCAGGGACCTGGTATTCCCGGCCGTCGGAGTGGACGGTGACGGGCGTGTCCGCCAGCCCTTCCTTTTCATCGGAGTTATACACCCGGATGAGTACGTTGCCGCCGCCCCGGTTGATGATATCTTCCATTTTATACCAGTGAAAGTGCATGGGGGCCGTCTGGCCTTCCTGCATGAAAATCAGCTTTTCCGCATAGGTCTTGGGATAGCGGGAATCCCGGATATTTCCGTTGCGCAGGGTGATGAGGGAAAAACCGGTTTCCTTAAAATTGCCCAGGCCGAAATCGGTAATATCCCAGCCCAGCATGTTGTCCCGGATTTCATCGTATTCGTGCCCTTTTTCCTGCCACTGCTGCGGGGTGAAGTGCAAAAAGGGGGGAATGGGGAAATCCAGGGTATGAAGCATTTCCTCCATTTTGCGGAGTGCGGCGTTGATTTCGGATCGTTTCATCTGTCTTTACTTCCATGAAGTCAGAATTTTTTCAAGTTCAGCGTAACAAACCGCCCCTTGTTTGTCAACGAAGAAAAAAGACGATTGTGTTTTGGAAAAACCGGTTATATAATCTTGAAAGAATCCCGAAAGGGCCAAAGCGGCAGGAGGAAAAAACGGTGCGAAAATTCCCACACTTTACGAAAAAAACGGAGGATGTCATGACGGACAGGACGCAGGAAAAACCGACGAAGGGCCGGGTCCGGTGGACGGACAAAAGACGGGTGCCGGAGGAGGGGCTGGAGCGGTTTGAAGACTATCTGCAGACCTACTCCAGAAACCGGAACCATCCGGTGAAAATTTTATTCAGCTTTTATAAGGGGACGCAGGCGAAGCTGCTGAAAGCCTGCGCCTATCTGGTGCTTCAGCGTTCCCCCGTATGGGTGATCCCCATTGTTACTTCCAATATCATCAACGCGGCTACGGACCGCAGCGCCAACGCGGTGGAAATTATCCTGCTCAATCTGCTGGTTGCGCTGGTGTTTATCGTGCAGAATGCGGGAACCAACTATCTGGCGACGAAAGAATACGCGGGCGTCAACCGGGGGATCGAAGGATCGCTGCGAAACGCCATGGTGAGAAAGCTGCAGCAGCTGTCCATCATGTTTCATAAAGAGGTGCAGTCCGGACGGCTCCAGTCCAAAATCATGCGGGACGTGGAAAATGTGACGGAACTGCTCAACCAGGTATTCCGCACCCTGTTTTTCTTCGCCCTGGACATTTCCGTGGTGGTGGCCATCACCCTGCACAAAAGTCCCGTGGTCTTTTTGTTTTTCGTGGTGGTGGTGCCCTTCGCGGTGCTGACCATGCGGGCGTTCCGGCGGCCCATTACGGAAAAAAACCGGGAATTTCGAAACGAGGTGGAACATACCCAGGGCGCCGTGGCGGAGATGCTGGAAATGATCCCCGTAGCCCGGGCCCACGGCCTGCAGGAAGTGGAAATCAGCAAGATGAACACTTACCTAAACCGGATCGTCAACCGGGGCTACAGCCTGGATCTGATCAACGCCCTTTTCGGCGCGGTCAACTGGGTGGTTTTCCAGGCGTTCCAGATCATCTGCCTGGCGTTTACCGCCTATCTGGCCTGCAAAGGGGAGATCAGCGTGGGGGAAGTGGTGCTCTATCAGACCTATTTCGGCTCTCTGGTGAGCCAGATTTCCACCCTTATCAATATCTATCCCCAGATCAGCAAAGGACTGGAATCCGTGAAATCCATCGGGGATATTATGGGGGAGACGAAGGTGGAGCAAAACAACTCCATCGTGCCTTTAGGAGAGCTCAAAGGCGGCGTGGAGTTTGTCAACGTGGATTTCAAATATCCGGACAGCGAAAAATGGGTGCTTAAGGACTTTTCCCTGAAGGTGGAGCCGGGGGAGAGCATTGCCTTTGTGGGGGATTCCGGCGCGGGCAAATCCACGGTGCTCAACCTGCTGATCGGGTTCATTCCGCCGGTAAACGGCAAGATCCTCATTGACCGGATCAATATGGTCAACCTGGATCTGAACGAATACCGGCACCAGATCGCCGTGGTGCCCCAGAATACCATCCTGTTTTCCGGCACCATTATCGACAATATCGCCTACGGCCTTACCGGCGTGACGGAGGCGGACGTCTGGGAAGTGATCCGCAAGGTGGGGCTGGAAGATTTGGTGGAAAAGCTGCCCGAAGGGCTGCATACCCAGCTGGGCGAGCATGGGGATAAGCTTTCCGGCGGCCAGAGGCAGCGGATTTCCATTGCCAGGGCCCTGATCCGCAAACCCAAAATCATCATTTTCGACGAGGCCACCAGCGCCCTGGATTCCGTTTCGGAGAAAAAGGTGCAGGAAGCGACCAACGAAATGATGAAAAACTGCACCACCTTCCTGGTGGCGCACCGGCTGTCCACCATCCAGAACGCGGACCGGATCGTGGTGATGAAGGAAGGACACATCGTGGAGATGGGTTCCTATGAGGAACTGATGGAAAAGAAGGGCTATTTTTACGAGCTCAAATCCCTGCAGTCCTGACCGGGTGCAGGGCATAAAAAAGCGGGGCAAAGAGCGCTTCGATACGGAGGGAAAAATGGAAGAGAAAAGAGAGTCCGGCCGGACAGGCGGCCGGGTTAAGGGCGTCAGTATCAGCATAAAATCCTTTGCTACGGCGCTGGCCATGCTGTTTTTGCTGATGGTGGTTACTTATGCGGCGACCTTTTTGATTCCCGGCGGGGAGTATGAGCGGGCCGTTGTGGACGGGCAGCAGCAGGTGCTGCCGGGGACCTACACGCCGGTGCAGGGAGGGATCGCCTTCTGGAAATGGCTGCTGTCGCCGGTCCTGATGCTGGGGGCGGAGGGCGGCGGGACCGTTATCGCCATCCTGGTCTTTTTGCTGGTCGTCGGCGGGATCTTCCACTGTATGGACAAAAGCGGCCTGATGTATTACATGCTCCAGGCCATCCGGCACAGATATGAAACGAAAAAGTACAGGATGCTTTTGGCGATCACCCTCTTTTTCATGTGCATGGGCTCCTTTGTGGGTTCCTTTGAGGAGTGCGTCCCCCTGGTGCCCATTGCGGTGGCGCTGGCGGTTTCCATGGGCTGGGATGCCCTGACGGGCCTTGGAATGAGCGTCCTGGCCATCGGGTGCGGATTTTCCACGGGAATCTGCAATCCCTTCACGGTGGGGGTGGCCCAGCAGCTGGCCGGTCTGCCCATGTTTTCCGGCGCGCCCCTTAGGATCCTTTCTTTCCTGGCAATTTATGCGGTCCTGGCTTTCTTTTTGGTTGGCTATGCCAAAAAGATCGAAGCCCATCCGGAAAAATCCCTGCTGTACGCAAAAGCGGGGAAAGAAAGCCTTGTCCTGGACGATTTTGTCCCCCAGCCGGACAAGGGCCGGGGGCTGAAACGGTTTATCGGCATTCTGGGCGCAGGGATCCTGCTGATTTTCGCTTCGGGCTTCCTTCCTTTTTTACAGGGCGTGCTGATGCCCATGATCGCGGTCCTATTCCTGGCTGCGGGGCTTGCCGCAGTGCGGGCCTGCCGGATGGAATGGGGGCAGATCGGCCGCTATTTTAAGGACGGGGCGGTGAGCCTTCTGCCTGCCGTACTGCTCATCCTCATGGCGGGAAGCGTCCGTTACACCCTGACACAAGCCCATATCCTGGACACCGTGCTCTATGCCGTATCCGCTTTTATTGAAAAAATGCCCGCGGGGGCGGCGGTGCTGCTGCTGTATGCCTTTGTGATGGTCATGGACTTCTTTATTTCTTCCGGGTCGGCAAAGGCGTTCCTGATGATGCCGCTGATCTGCCCGGTGGCGGATTTCTGCGGGATTTCCCGCCAGCTGGGGGTACTGGCCTTCGCCTTCGGGGACGGGTTTTCCAACGTCTTCTTTTTCACCAACCCGGTCATTTTGATCAGCCTGGGGCTTGCAGGGGTAGGCTATGTCACATGGATCCGCTGGAGTTTTAAGATCCAGCTGGTGATTCTGGCGGTGACGGGGGCGATTTTGTACGCGGCAGCCTGTTTTTAGGGAAAGACGGCTGGCGGCGGACGCCGATTCGTTGTATAATCCTGTGGAGGGGAAACCCATGCCGTAAGATACGGCACACAGATTCGTAAGAAAGGACCGCCCACGGGGCGGGGGGTGAGGAACATGGAACCGAAAGGGAAACTGGAAAAAAACAACTGGATCCGGCTGGCATTTTTTGCGGGAGGCGCCGCCGTCCTTTTTTATCTGGCGCCCTTTGTTCTTGGGTATATGCCGGAGAACATTGAGGCAGGCGGGACGATTTTGCTGATGCTTCTGATCAACCAGCTTTTTATGGCGGTTGTGGGCTGGCATTCCAACTATATCCCCAAGTACGGCGTGTATATTCCGGCCGTGCTGGTGGTGGCGTATCTTTTGTCGGAGCTTCTCTATCTGCACCGGATTACCTGGACGCTGGAAATGAATTATCTGGAAAGCGGATATATTGTCTATTTCCTGAAGAAGATCCTGATTAAGAGACAGGCCATGCAGAAGAAAAACGAGCAGAAACCGTTCCCCAAAGGGCTGGGCAGGAGGTAATCCCAAAACCCTTACAGAAATCCCCCGTCCAGGGTGATGACCTGCCCGGTCAGATAGGCCGGGGACCGGGTCAGCTGGAGGGCCAGGGCAGCCACTTCTTCGGGGGTTCCCAGCCGGTCCGCGGGGATTTCTTCGATCAGCGCCTGTATTTCCTCTTCGGAAAAGCAGCGGTTCATCTCCGTGTCGATGACGCCGCAGGCGATGGCGTTGACCTGGATGTTGCTGGGCGCAAGTTCCTTTGCCAGGGCCCGGGTGAGACTGTTGACCGCGCCCTTGGAGGCGGAGTAGGCGGTTTCCATGGAAGCGCCGGCATTGCCCCAGATAGAGGAAATATTCAGGATTTTTCCGCGTTTTTCGTGGACCATGAGGGGCACGGCCAGTTTGCACGTATAAAAACATCCGTCCAGATTGGTGGCCATGACCCTGCGCCATTCTTCCGGAGTCATGTCGGAGAGCAGGCCGATGTGGGAGATGCCCGCGTTGTTGACCAGCACGTCCAGCCGGCGGATCTGGGAAAAAAGGGTTTGTACGTCTGCAAAGTTCCCCACGTCCCCGCAAAAGGGGACGGCCCGGATCCCGAAGTTTGCAGTCAGCTCCTGACAGAGCCGGCAAAGCGCTTCCTGCGAGTGCAGGCAGGTGAGGAAAAGATCGTATCCGGCGGCGGCGAAGGCCTGCGCGATGGCGCGGCCGATTCCCCGGGAAGCGCCGGTGATAAGGGCTGTTTTTCGTTCCATGGGATTCTCCGTTCCGGGGCGTTGACGGCGAAAGAGCAGGAAACCGCGTATGCGGTTTCTTTTTTTGCTTTATAGCGCACTCGCGCGTAAGGAAATCACTGCCTGCCCGTGCAGGCGCCCCTTGCTTTTTGGCCCATTATAGCATCGGGAAGGAAAAATGTATACCTCTTTGCCTCCGCAAAAAGTGTGCCGGAAAGTGTGACGGATTTTAACAAGGATTTTGGCACGCTTTTTGCCCCTTCTTCCCGGGCAGGGGAAGCGGAAAATGATATAATCGATATGGTCTGATGAAAAAAGAAAACGAGGGACGAACGATGATTGATGCAAACCATTTGTGCCCGGGCTGTATGCACTTTTGGCCGGATCCTTCCCGGTCCTGTGAACACTGTGGCTTTTCCTGGGAAAACCGGCGGGAGGAAGGACGCTGCCTGCCCGTATTTACGATTCTGGCGGGAAAATATCTGCTGGGCGTCAAAATCGGCGCCGGGGGCTTTGGAATCACCTATCTGGCCATGGATTTGAACGAAGAGATCCCGGTGGCGGTCAAGGAGTTTTTCCCGGTCAGCCTGGCCGAACGGGACGGGGAGCAGGTGCGGGCCCTTCCCCAAGAAGAGGGAAGGGTTTTTCGGGAGGCTTTGCGCAGCTTTCGCAGGGAAGCTGACCTTATGGCCCGTTTTTGCGGCGTGGAAGGGCTGGCAGGATACCGGGATTTTGTGGAGGAAAACGGCACTGCCTATCTGGTGATGGATTATATCGAAGGGCCCACATTGAAGCAGTACATGAAGGAAACCTGCCGGACCTTTTCCCAACAGGAAGCCCAAAGGCTCATGGCCCCTGTCCTGCGGGCGGTGGAAACCATGCACGCCGGGCAGGTGCTTCACCGGGATATCAGCCCGGAGAATCTGATCCTGGGGCCGGACGGGAAACTGACCCTCATCGACTTCGGGGCCGCCCGGGAATACAGTCCCGGGGAGGAGGAAAACCTGACGGTGATTTTAAAGCGGGGATATGCGCCGGAAGAACAGTATCATACGGGCAGCCGCCAGGGCCCCTGGACCGACCTGTACGCCTGCTGCGCCGTCCTTTACCAGATGGTCAGCGGGATCCTTCCCCAGGACGCAGGGCAGCGGAAAGAAAAAGACAGGCTGATTCCTTTGGATGAAATTCCCGGGGTTGAGGTGACCTGGCAGTTTGCCAGGGCAATCGAAAAAGGCATGACGGTCCGCGCCGTAGAACGGTATCCTTCCATCCGGGCGCTGCGCAAGGATCTGGGGATGGAAGAGGCGGAAAGCGGGCAGCAGGAGGAACGGACGGTTGTGCGGCAGCCGGATGGGCGGCGGGACGTTTCCCGGCAGGGGCGGCAGCCCGGAAAGACGGAATTTTCCGGAATGCCGGCCGGTCAGGAAATTTCCCCGCAGGAGAAATCCCCCGGGGAGCCGGTCCGGCAGGCGGAAACATCGAAAAGAACGCTTCCGGACCCTGTGTGGATGGTAGGGCTGGCCCTGTTTCTTGTCGCAGCATGGATTGTGGCGACGGTCCTGTCCGGCGGCAGGGGACGCCGGACAGACTGGGC
>CALWGP010000098.1 GCA_944380095.1 uncultured Lachnospiraceae bacterium
CTTTTGGACCACACCCGGCGCTGAAAGCAGAGAACTGAAAGCAAAAAACTGAAAGCAGAGAAAAGGAAAAAAGAAGGGACTGCGAAAAAGGCCAAAAGGACGCAGGGGCGCATTTTTGCGGAATGTCCCTGCCGCGCCGGACGCTTTGCCGGGAAAATAGAGGAAAAATAAGGAGAAAATCAAGCTTTTTCGGGCAATTCGACTCTTTTCCGGAAACCACTTGTCAGAAAAAAAGGAATCTGCTATACTGGCTAATGGACTGGGGCCAAACCGGGTAAAATACCGGGAAAGGGCCCTCAATCGTATCAATGAGAAAAGCATAAAGGAGAATGAAAATGAAGGGAAACATTGTTGTTGGACAGTCCGGCGGCCCTACAGCCGTCATCAACTCTTCCGTAGCAGGCGTTTTTGCAGCTGCGAAGAAGCTGGGCGTGAACAAGATTTATGGTATGGTACACGGCATTGAAGGCTTTCTGGAAGATCAGATGATCGACCTGGGCGAGTATCTGGACGACGAGACGGGAATCGAGCTGCTTAAGAGAACTCCTTCCGCATTCCTGGGCTCCTGCCGTTTCAAAATGCCCAAGATCGAGGGACATGAAGACGTATATGAAAAAGTATTCGAAATCATGGAAAAGCATGACATCGAGTGCCTGTTCTATGCCGGCGGCAACGACTCCATGGATACCGTGAAGATGCTGTCCGATTATGCGGCGGCTCACAACAAGCCCCAGAGATTTATGGGCGTTCCCAAGACCATTGACAACGACCTGCCGATCACGGACCACTGCCCCGGCTATGGTTCCGCGGCAAAATATATCGCGACTTCCATCAAGGAAATCATCCGTGACAACGAGTCTTTCGGTGCGAAGAAACCCACCATCTGCATCGTTGAGATCATGGGCCGTCACGCAGGATGGCTGACCGCTGCGGCTGCGCTGGCAAAGGGCGACGACTGCCACGGCTGCGACGCGATCTACCTGCCTGAGAAGGACTTTGATATCGATGCGTTCATGGCAAAGGTAAAATACCTGGCTGAGACCAAGTCTTCCGTTGTGATTGCGGTTTCCGAAGGCGTACATCTGGCAGACGGCCGTTTTGTCTGCGAGCTGGCAAGCGGAGACAAGGCAGTGGATGCGTTCGGACACAAGCAGCTGTCCGGTACAGCAGCTTATCTGGCAAACCTGGTAGCGGAAGAAACCGGCTTAAAGACCCGTGCCGTTGAGTTCTCTACCCTGCAGAGGGCAGCGACCCACCTGGCTTCCCTGACCGATATCAACGAAGCATTCCAGGTTGGCTTTGACGCTGTGATGGCAGCGGAAGAAGGCAAGACCGGCATGATGATCACCCTGGACCGCAACGGCGACTGCCCTTATCAGTGCGGCACCAGCGCTTATGACATCCACGCTATCGCAAACGTGGAAAGACCCGTTCCCGCAGAGTGGATCACCGAAGACGGCTGCGGCCTGAACGAAGGCTACGAGAAATATGCGCGCCCGCTGATCATGGGCGAGCTGACCCCTCTGTATGTCAACGGCCTTCCCAGACATCTGGTAAGAAAATAAAATCAGGATTCCCGGAATACCCAGGGGCTGCGGCCGGAATAACCGGCTGCAGCCCCTGTTTTACCTCTCTTCGCTGTGGGAACCGGAAAACGCCAGCTTCAGCTGCCGGATCAACTGTTCTTCTGCCCTGCCGGGATGAAATTCTTCCGGAAAGATCAGCAGATCCGTCATGCTTTTGGGCGTTCCTGCAAAGGGCCTGCCCACCAGGCGCCGCTCGGCCAAAAAAGAGGCGGGAAGAGGCGCAAGAAAGGCGAAGGAGCCGGAAAGACGGGCCAGCAGATCCAGAAGGACAGCGTGCTGTGAAACCCGGATGAAGCCCCGTGCCCTTTCGGGAGGGAAGGGCTCATTAAAATGGGCGGCGAGGGAAGCATCCTCGCAAAGAATTTCAGGGAAGGCTTCCAGCATCTCTGCCGTTATTTCTTTTGACGCGGCCAGCGGGTGGCGCTCGGAAAAAACGGGACGGGCCTCAAATCTTTGCAGGACCTCAAACGCGATTTCCTTTTGTTTCAGCAGCGCCAGGAGGGCGCTTTCCTGGCGGTCGAAAAAGCGGATGACGGCCAGACGGCAGCTGCGCATGGAAATATTCTGGATCGCCTCCAGCGCGCCGGTTTCCTGATAGTTTACGGACAGGACGCGGCCTCTTGCATACCGGGGCAGAAACTGGGCAAAAAAGGCAGGAAATTCAGGGGAGGCGGGAACGCAGATTTCCAGACGCAGGAGGTCTTTTTCCTCGCGGGAACAAAAAGCCTCCAGCGCCTGGAACTGTTGCACGGCCCGGCGGGCAAGCAGCAGAAACTCCCGTCCCTTTTCCGTGGGGACCACGCCCCGGGAACTCCTGGTAAACAGGGCAAAACCGATTTCTTCTTCCAGTTCCCGGATATCCCGGCTTAAATTGGGCTGGCTGACGAACAGCTGGCGGGCCGCTTTGGTGATGGAACGGCACCGCTCCACTTCTATGGCATATCGAAGGACGTTGGGATTCATTGACTTTTTCCTTTCTTTATTATAGAATGTATCTCATTTTGTACATTCACAGGGATTCGGCGGTAAAAACAAAAGAAACCCCGCAAACCCGCTTCTATCATAGCTTTTTCGCCAAAATTCTGCAAGATGCAATATGAAAAATTACATGAGTTCCATATAAAAAATGTATGCCCATAAAAAGAGCCGAGGATGTATAATATTGAATATCGAAAAAACATAAGAAAGGATGATTTTTTATGGCTAGGAAAATGAAAACCATGGATGGTAACCATGCAGCGGCCCATGCGTCATACGCATTTACCGATGTAGCGGCGATCTATCCGATTACCCCTTCCTCTCCGATGGCGGAAGCCACTGATGAATGGGCGACAGCAGACAGAAAGAATATGTTCGGACAGACCGTGAAGATCACGGAAATGCAGTCTGAAGCAGGTGCGGCAGGCGCCGTTCACGGTTCCCTGGCAGCAGGTGCGCTGACGACGACTTACACGGCGTCCCAGGGTCTGCTCCTGATGATCCCTAACCTGTATAAGATCGCAGGTGAGCAGCTTCCCGGCGTGTTCAACGTATCCGCGAGAGCCATTGCCAGCCATGCGCTGAGCATTTTCGGCGATCATTCCGACGTATATGCCTGTCGTCAGACGGGATGTGCGATGCTGTGCGAAAGCAGCGTACAGGAAGTTATGGACCTGACTCCTGTTGCACATCTTGCAGCCATCAAGGGACGCATTCCGTTCATCAACTTCTTCGACGGTTTCCGTACCTCCCACGAGATCCAGAAGATCGAGACCTGGGACTATGAAGACCTGAAGGATATGGCGGATATGGATGCCATCGACGCATTCCGTAAGCATGCGCTTAACCCGAATCATCCCTGCCAGAGAGGTTCCGCACAGAACCCTGATATCTTCTTCCAGGCAAGGGAAGCAAGCAACCCGTACTACGACGCCCTTCCCGGAATCGTCCAGATGTACATGGACAAGGTAAACGAGAAGATCGGCACCGATTATAAGCTGTTCAACTACTACGGCGCTCCGGATGCAGAGCATGTGATCATCGCGATGGGTTCCGTAAACGACACCATCGAAGAGACCATCGACTATCTGGCAAAGACCGAAGGCGCAAAAGTCGGCGTTGTGAAAGTTCGTCTGTACAGACCTTTCTGCGCGGATGCCCTGATCGATGCGATCCCGGATTCCGTAAAGAAGATTTCCGTACTCGACAGAACCAAAGAGCCCGGCGCACAGGGCGAGCCTCTGTACCTGGATGTTGTTGCAGCCCTGAAGGGTTCCAAGTTCGACGCTGTCCCGGTTTACACCGGCCGTTACGGACTGGGTTCCAAGGACACCACCCCCGCACAGATCGTTGCAGTTTACAAAAACACCGAGAAGAAGAAATTCACCATCGGTATCGAAGACGATGTGACGAACCTGTCCTTAAAGCTTGGGCCTGAACTGGTAACCACTCCCGAAGGCACCACCAACTGCAAGTTCTGGGGCCTTGGCGCGGACGGTACCGTAGGCGCAAACAAGAACTCCATCAAGATCATCGGCGACAACACCGATATGTATGCACAGGCATACTTTGATTACGACTCCAAGAAGTCCGGCGGTGTGACCATGTCCCACCTTCGTTTCGGACATAAGAAGATCAAATCCACTTACCTCATCCGTCAGGCTGACTTCGTGGCTTGCCACAACCCTGCATATGTGCGTAAGTACAACATGGTCCAGGAACTGGTGGACGGCGGTACTTTCCTGCTCAACTGCGCATGGTCCCATGAAGAGCTGGACAAGCATCTGCCCGGCCAGATG
Organism: uncultured Lachnospiraceae bacterium; assembly: GCA_944380095.1. GTDB lineage: Bacteria > Bacillota > Clostridia > Lachnospirales > Lachnospiraceae > Gallintestinimicrobium. The sequence continues at coordinate 4,364 of CALWGP010000098.1, forward strand.
AAGAAATTCATCGCAGACCACAACATCAAGTTCTACACCATCGACGGCGTGAAGATCGGTATTGAGACCGGCATGGGCCCCACCCGTATCAACACGATCCTGCAGTCCGCATTCTTTGAACTGACCGGCATCATTCCTTCCGAGAAGGCAAACGAACTGATGAAGGCAGCTGCAAAGGCAACTTACGGACGTAAAGGCCAGGATGTGGTTGAAAAGAACTGGGCAGCTATCGACGCAGGCGCTAAGGGCGTTGTTAAGGTTGACGTTCCCGAAAGCTGGAAGAACTGCGAAGACGAAGGCCTGGACTACAAGGTAGTGACCGACGGCAGGGAAGACGTTGTGAACTTCGTCAACAATATCCAGACCAAGGTAAGCGCCCAGGAAGGCAATACCCTGCCCGTATCCGCATTCAAGGATTATGTGGACGGCTCCACTCCTTCCGGTTCCGCTGCATACGAGAAGAGAGGCATCGCAGTAAACGTTCCCGTATGGGATTCCTCCAAATGTATCCAGTGTAACTTCTGCTCCTATGTCTGCCCTCATGCGGTTATCCGCCCCGTGGTTATGACGGAAGAAGAGCTGGCTGGCGCACCCGAAGGCACACAGGCTTTGGATATGACCGGTATGCCCGGCAAGAAATTTGCGGTTTCCGTATCCGTGCTTGACTGTACCGGATGTGGTTCCTGCGCAAACGTTTGCCCTGGCATGAAGGGAGAAAAGGCCCTGACCATGGCTCCTCTCGAATCCCAGCTTTCCAAGCAGGCGCTGTTCGATTACGGCCAGAAGCTTCCTGAGAAGCCGGAAGTTCTTGAGAAATTCAAAGAAACCACCGTTAAGGGTTCCCAGTTCAAGCAGCCTCTGCTTGAGTTCTCCGGCGCGTGCGCAGGATGCGGCGAGACCCCTTATGCAAAACTGATCACCCAGCTGTTCGGCGACAGGATGTACATTGCCAACGCAACCGGATGCTCCTCCATCTGGGGCAACTCTTCCCCGAGCACCCCTTATACCGTGAACAAAGCCGGCAAGGGCCCCGCATGGGATAACTCCCTGTTCGAGGACAACGCCGAGTTCGGTATGGGTATGCTGCTGGCGCAGAACGCGCTCAGGGGCGGCCTGAAGGAGAAGGTGGAAGCGGTTCTGGCTTCTTCCGACGACGAAGCCGTGAAAGCTGCCTGCCAGGAATACCTGGATACTTATGCAAGCGGCGTGACCAACGGACCTGCTACGGATCGCCTGGTAGCGGCCCTGGAAGGCAAGGACTGCGATACCTGCAAGGATATCGTGAAGAACAAAGACTTCCTGGCTAAGAAATCCCAGTGGATCTTCGGCGGTGACGGCTGGGCATACGATATCGGCTTCGGCGGCGTGGACCATGTGCTGGCAAGCGGCCAGGATATCAACGTGATGGTATTCAACACCGAAGTATATTCCAACACCGGCGGCCAGGCTTCCAAAGCAACCCCTACCGGCGCAGTGGCACAGTTTGCTGCAGGCGGCAAGGAAGTGAAGCAGAAAGATCTGGCAAGCATCGCCATGAGCTACGGCTATGTATATGTGGCACAGATCGCTATGGGCGCTGACTACAACCAGACCGTGAAGGCAATTGCAGAAGCAGAAGCTTATCCGGGACCTTCCCTGATCATCGCTTACGCTCCTTGTATCAACCATGGTATCAAGAAGGGCATGAGCAAGGCTCAGACCGAAGAAAAACTGGCGGTAGAGTCCGGCTACTGGCACCTGTTCCGTTTCAATCCTGCTGCGGACAAGAAGTTCGTTGTAGACAGCAAGGCTCCTACCAAGGACTTCAAGGAATTCATCGGCGGCGAAGTAAGATATGCTTCCCTGGCTCTTAAGGATGCGGCGAAGGCTGCACGTCTGCAGGACCAGGCTGCCGAGAACGCGAAGGAAAGATACGATTATCTGCAGAAACTGCAGGTTCTGTACGGCAACGACTGAACCGGCTGCGATTTGAAACAGTCGTTTCGGTAAAGTCATACGCGTCGGCTGAACCGGGAGGCCCTAAAAGGGCTTTCCGGTCCGATGTCCGGCGCGTATGTTGTAATAATGGAGATTTTCAGGAAAGAGGATAAAGGGAAATATGGGTAAAGTATCGGATGACGCTACCATTTTGAACATTAAGCACGAAGTGCTTACCGAAGTAGCCAGACTTGCATTTGCCGGCGAGCTGGAAGAGAAAAAAGAGAATATCCCCTTTGAAATGATCCCGGGGCCTGAAGCCCGTTTCCGCTGCTGTATTTACAAGGAGCGCGAAATCATCCGGCAGAGGGTCAGGCTTGCGGAAGGCAAATGCCCGGGAAATAAAGAGAGCAGCAACATCGTCCAGGTGATCAACTCGGCATGTGAAGAATGTCCCATTTCTTCCGGATATGTGGTAACGGATCTGTGTCAGGGCTGTCTGGCAAAATCCTGCCGTCAGGCCTGCCATTTCGGCGCGATTACCATCGCCGGCGGCCGTTCCCATATCGATCCGAATAAGTGCAAATCCTGCGGCAAATGTGCGGAGGCCTGCGCATATTCTGCGATCGTCAAGATTCAGAGACCCTGCATGAAGAGCTGCCCTGTGAATGCGATGACCATGGACGAGCACGGCGTCTGCCAGATCGACGAGTCCAAGTGCATCCAGTGCGGGCAGTGCGTACACAGCTGTCCTTTCGGCGCGGTTGCCACCAAGACAGACGTGGTAGACGTGGTCAATGCCATCCGCGACGGCAAAAAGGTAGTCGCTATGCTGGCTCCTGCGGGAGAAGGACAGTTTGGTCCCGACATTACCATGGCCAGCTGGAGAACAGCCATGAAGAAGGTCGGCTTTGCGGACTTTGTGGAAGTCGGTCTGGGCGGCGACCTGACGGCGGCGTTTGAGGCGGAAGAATGGGCGGAAGGCTTCAAGGAAGGCAAGAAGATGACCACTTCCTGCTGTCCTGCCTTTGTCAACTATATCAGAAAGCACTTCCCGGAAGTGGCGGGAAATATTTCCACCACCGTTTCCCCGATGTGCGCGGTATCCAGGATGCTCAAGGCAAAGGATCCCGGGACGGTTACCGTATTTATCGGGCCCTGCGTGGCGAAAAAGTCCGAAGCGCATAACCACGACATCGAAGGCAATGCGGATTATGTCCTGACCTTCGGGGAGATCCGTGCCATTATGCGGGCGAGAGGCGTGGAACTGGAACCCGAAGCCAACACCAGCCAGGAAGCCAGCGTATTCGGCAAGCGCTTCGGCAATGGCGGCGGCGTGACGGAGGCTGTCCTGGAGTGCCTGAAGGAGACCGGCGAAAATACCGATATCAAGGTGGCAAGATGCAGCGGCATTGCAGAGTGCAAGAAGGCGCTGACGCTGCTTAAGATCGGCAGACTGCCGGAAGACTTTATTGAAGGTATGATCTGTGAAGGCGGCTGCGTAGGCGGGCCCAGCCATCACAAGACTGCACAGGCGGCGAAGAAAGACCGTGACAAGCTTATCGGTGAAGCGGACAAGAGAGGCGTTCACGAAAATCTGCAGAATTACGATCTGGATTCTTTCTCCATGCACAGATAAG